>JAYVFW010000266.1:0-12858 GCA_043772715.1 Phormidesmis sp.
AACTGCTAGGGCAACGTTCCAAACCTCACGATAGGGAAATTCTGACAGGGCAGAGAGAAAGATTTGCAGCCCCAGTTGCGGTTTGCCCTGCTTATCATCTGTGACTCGATAGATAGAATTGAGTCCGTTGTAGTAGGCGTTCAGTCCCCCGATCCACTGCTTGCCGATGAGGTCAGAACGATCGCCGTCTTGGTATTCGACATAGCCCTTCACGGTGTCGGTTGAGCGCTCAATGAGGTAGTGAACATAGCTCTCAGTGCGAGTTTCACCGTTTGTCGTGACGAGCTTTAGTTGCCCATTGCCAATGTCTACGCCCATAGGTTGCAGGAGGTTGGCATAGTCTACGGTAGCCAGTGACTTAGGAGAGGTGGATGCTTGTAAATTCATGGGAGTTGCCTCAAAGGTAGATTGGGTAATGGTTTCGAGTGTTTTAAGCGGTTAGGCTCCCGTAGGCTGTCATAACCTGCCGTAGCCTATGGTTTGGATTCGGGATAGTGATCGGGGTCAAGCTCCCAAGTCTTGATCAAGTGCTTTCCGTAGCGGGTGACGAGTAGGGCGATCGCATGAGAAGGAGACGGGCTTCTGGTCACTGCCTGAATCTGATCGACGGTCGATCGGATGTCACTGTCGAGAACAATTCGAGTGGTCATAGGTTTTTAAGTTGGGGCAAAAGCTTTGTGCAGATGCTAAGAAACTGGGTTGAGCCGTTGCAGTTTCTTTAGTGATCCTTTATGAGAACTCATGTTAGCATCTATCTAGTTTCTTTGGAGTACCTTTAAAGTAACTTAAAAGGAACGATGTCGATAAATTAACTAGAGCGAATAGTATGAGAGGAACGCTAGATGGATGCTGATAAGATGGCAAAACGGGTCAACTTAACCCTCTCCGATGCCTATTACTCTGATTTGCAGAGATGGGCAGAGAATCGAGGTGAGCCTGTGGCTACGTTTGCAACGTACCTTCTGAGGCTGGCGATCGATGAGGCTAGACGGGCTGGGGAGGTGCCCGATCTTGACCCAAACAAACCTTCTGCTACTGAAAACAAAGGTAAATAAACCTGTAAGATTCTCGATCAAACAGACGTACTAAGCGAGAGCAGCAAATAGAGAGGGTGATCACCAATGACTCAAACACTCACTAAACCCATAGACCAGCGCATCGTCTTGCAAGGGACGTGGGAGAAATTCAAACGGCTTCAACGAGAGTTTGAAGAGGTTTCTCGCGCAAAGCTGTCTTACTACAACGGCACGATCGAGATTCTTATGCCTGGACGTGATCACGAATTCTTCTCACGAATCATCGGCTATTTGGTGATGACGTTTTGTTTTGATCGCGGAGTTCGTTGCACTCCCACTGGTTCGATGACGCAAGAGAAAGAGGGCATTAGCTCAGTACAAGCCGATGAGTCCTACTGCATTGGTGGAGCAAAGCCCACACCTGATTTATCAATTGAGGTCATCTTTACCAGTGGCAACACTTCCAAACTCGCCAAGTATCGCGCTTTGGGTGTTCCTGAAGTGTGGTTTTGGGAGGATGGAGTTTTTGCTCTCTATCATCTGCATGAGAACGAATATCAACGCATTCATCGCAGCCAAACCCCCGGTTTAGAAGGTTTGGATCTCGCGCTCCTCAGCCGTTGTGTGTTGATGGCAGAAACCGATGAGCTTGAGGCAGTTGCATTGTTTCGACGAGGCAGTCTTTGAACCTGATGAAATTGATGCAAGGAAAAAGGAATGATCGATCGCAATCTAGTGTTTGAATACTTTCCTAATTTAGAGTGGCGAGGCTTCGATAATCTGCCAGAAACAAGCGCTGTATCGGGTTGGTCGATGAGTGTCTGTGCTTCTTTCCTGCCTGACGCATCGCCCCACTTCGATCCGAGTATTACTGTTTCTGCTTATGCTAATGGCACCTTTAGCGCAGAGCTTTATCTAACCGACTCCACAGGGCTTCAGAGTTGGATTGATGACGAGACATTAGAGGGTGTTCTGAGAAGCTTGAAAGAGCAGATGGAAGCTATCCGTGAAATTATGTCTTATGCGGTGGCTGAAAGATTAGAAGGAGAAACGACCGATGCCAGTGACCGGAAAACTTGAACTCACTATCAAAATCAGCGAACTGCCGAACGCCGACACTGTTGAGAATGGCTGGAAGTCCTTTGACATAGACTGCGATGGACAGATTGTTTCTGTCACCGTCAAGCCTAAAGTTTGGAAGAAGCTGGAGGACGCTCAGGCAAACTTTCCAATGTGGGTCGCTGCTGTCGCTGGGAAGATGGGACAACCCACCGAGAAGGGTTTTGTGCTGGCAGAAGCCAGTATTCAAGTCTTCGAGAAAAAACCTAAAGAACCCGCAGTAGCAGGGTAGGAGAGGGAGATCGCCAATGACCCAAGCAAAACCACGATTTAGGACATTTGAGGAATATCTCAGCTATGACGATGGCAGCGATCGGCGCTACGAATTGGTGGATGGGGAATTAGTCGAGATGCCGCCAGAGTCTGAACCCAACAACGCGATCGCTCAGGAATTATTTTGGCTGATAGCCAGCGCTCAGGTCATAATGCGACGGCTGATCAAGCTCTACGCTTGCCAAATTCAAGTGCCAGTTCTTCAGAGTGGAGACGCGGCAAATCGCTTTCCTGATTTAGTGATTTTGCGAGAGGAGCATTTAAGCCTCACTCAGTTGCAACTCACAATCAGACTAGAGATGCCACCGCCTCAACTCATTGTCGAAGTCGTCTCACCTGGCGACGAAAACACCAAGAACTACCAACGCGACTACACCCGAAAACGCGATCAATATGCAGCACGAGGCATTCCTGAGTATTGGCTCATAGACCCCAATCGCTCTGTAGTGATAGTGCTGACTCTCAAGGATGGGGCTTATCAGGCGCGAGAGTTTCGAGGTAGCGATCTCGTTGTCTCTCCCACGTTCCCAGGCTTGCAACTGACGGCTGAACAGATTTTGAGGGCAGGGCAATGATGTCTGAACGTCCCTCAAAAGTCAAAACCCCCAACAGTTTTTAGGCTGCTAGGGGTTCAATTATTCACCTGGATTTAAGCGTAGAAGTTTGACGGCTAACGCGCTTAATGCCAGATATCGGAGGGATGAGGCTCATTTAAGAGACTCATCTTGAGTACGTGCTTACATTCTATGTTCCATCTGACGAGCAGTGCAACTATTCGTGTCAAGCAAATTTACATTTGCTTGACGAATCCATCGCTTCACCCCGTATAGTCCTTCCCTCCAAGCCTTGCAGGGCAACAACTTCAGAGACTTTCAAATCAATTTTAGAAATTAATTTGATTTCTGAACCTGGGTGGCGCTTGACACGAATAGGCGAATTTATTGGCGGCAGCGGGATCGACCCTGACCTATTCGAGGCCGCGATCGACTTCATTGAAGACACAGGATACTGGGAGCCCAACGAGCTTTTAGGTCAGAACGTATCCAGGCACTGGCAGACCCGCAAACCTCACAGCTACGGGGCTTTAACAGTTCTTAGAAACGAAGACAGCAGCCCGTGGCAAGCCAAACCGCAAAATCCGCGACTCGACGGCAAGGGGAAAGTCGTTAAGTACGAAAGTATTGTGGGGAGCGGGTTACGGGCTTTTCTACCTGCTATCCCTCGCTCGATACGGCGCAAAATTAGCCAGCGCTACGGGGTGAAAGTGCCTGAATTTGGCTCGTTCTGGGATTGGGTGAAGGATCACCCTGAAATCCAACTCATCATCACTGAGGGCGGCAAGAAATCCTTATCCCTGCTCAGTCAAGGCTATGTGGCGATCGCACTCTATGGGGTGGATGGCGGCGGCTCATTCAACGAGTGGATCGGGGGTGAGAAGCTTCGCAAACTGAAGCCTGAACTAATCGCAGACCTGCAACCGTTCGCTGTTTTGGGTCGTCCAGTCACGCTGGCATTTGACCAAGATGAAAGCGCTAAGACTCGTAGCCAAGTCAGTGCTGCATTAGACCGATTAGGCGGGTTACTCAGAGCGGCTGGATGCAAGGTTTCCATTGCTCAGTGGAATGGGCAAGACGGACGCTGCAAGGGTGTAGATGACCTGATTGTGAGTGAAGGCGTTGCAGCGTGGGAGACAGCCCTTTCTGAAGCGGTTTCATTCAACCAATGGTCCATTGCACGTCAGTTAACCCATGAAGTGCGCCGCAAATCTGACCTGAATATCAAGGATAGGGAATTCATCGAAGTCGCTTCAGAACTGCCTCAATCGGGGATTGTTGCGCTCCACGGGGGCAAGGCATCCGGCAAGTCTAAAGCGATCGGGGCGCTGCTCAAAAATCAGAAGTGGCTTTCAGTCACCCACCTCAGCAGCTTGGGACGCGACCAGGCGGCGGGATGGGGCGGGGTCTTCGTCAACGATGGGGATCGGCACGGCTCAAGTCTGCTGAAAGATGGGGTGCCCGTCAATGGCGGCTCGGTCTGTGTGCCCTCCCTGCTCAAAGTCTCTGCTGTCAATGCCGATGTCTTAGTCCTAGACGAGATTTCAGCCACTCTAGAATTTATTCTTGGCTCCAAACTTGCCAATAAAGACGGGATGCGTTCGCTCTTGCTGAGTGAGTTTTATCAGAGAGTCAGAGCGGCGCGATTGGTGCTGATTGCAGACGCAGACCTATCCGAGGAAGCTTTGCAATTCATCGAATCAATTCGAGGTGAACGCGCCTACTTGGTGAAGTCTGAGAGAAAGGCATTGACCTACGAAGCGACCATCATCGACGGCTCCAAGACTGTCGCGATCGCATTTCTGCAAGACCGTATCAAGCCAGCTTTAGACAGCAAGATTATTTATATCAATGCCGATGCAAAAGCCTTTGCCGAGATGCTTGCAGAGCTTCTAGGACGCGATAAAACCCTGCTGATTACCGGAGACACCAGCGGCGGGAAAGTTGAAGCCAGTTTCCTCGCGAGTAAAGGGTGTGATTTGCCGGGTCTAGTGGCTCAGGGAGTGAGGTTCATTATCTCCAGTCCCTCGGTTACTCAAGGCTTCTCGATCGAGCATCACACCGATTTGATTGATAGTGTCTGGGGCTTCTATTCAGGCTGCTCTATTTCTGCTCACTCGATCGCTCAAGCGCCCGATCGGGTTCGGGATAGCGTTGTCCCCCGATTCTTCTGGATTGCAAACAAGGGCAGTGCCACCAGCCGATTGAGCAAAGCCCAATCCATCCCGGCATTCCTAAAAGAGTTTAAGCAGCTCAACAGCGCAGCGGTGCGGCTCGTGGCTCACTCCCTGACTCCAGAAGCCAAGTTCACGGCTGAATCAACGGACTGGCAGAATCAGAACCTACGGATGCTGGCAGCGCTGGAAGTGCGGCGGAATCGGGGCATGTTCCAACTGAAAGAGACGTTGATTGCCTTGCTCAGGAAAGAGGGTAAGCGGGTTTCAATTTGCAAACCTCAAATCTCTAAGGTTGAGTTGAGGGAGATCACCGCAATCGTTAATCGTGCCAGCAGCGCTGTCAAGACCAGGCATTATGAAGCTGTGGCATCGGCGGCAACGATCGATAGAGCAGAAGCTAAGGCGCTGTCTGAGTCGAGTGACCCACTCACACCAGATCAGATTTTGAGTCTTGAGAAGTTCTATATTGCTGAGTTTTATCGACTCGAATCGGTTTCGGTGCCAGACGTGGCGTTTGATAGAAAGGGAGCGGCCCGATCACAGATTAAAGCCCTAGAGGCGATGCTATCGCCCCAACTGGCAACGGAAACGACTGCCAGAACGATTAATCAGAATCCTGAGAACCCGCAGGATTGGAACCATTTAGCGGTAAGAGCTTGGCTTCTAGAGCAGTCTGGAGCAACTTCACTAATTCAGAGCATTGCATCTAGGGAAGTCGAATCACTAGACTCTGAGCTAACAAACCAGATCGCGGCATTCATTCGCGCTCATGCAGCAGAGTTTAGAATCGGCTTCAATTTCCGCAACGTTGCCGACCTCTCAGACCAGCAGATTTTAGGAGAGATTTTGAGTCGTCACGGCATTAAAACCAAGCGACGGGGCAATAAGAACAATCTTCGATATGAAGTCTGTAAACCAGAGCTAGAGGCGATTCTAGCTATTGTTGAGCGGCGTAAAAATGAGATCGCATCCCCTCTAGATCAAGAAGTAAATCAGAGGGATGCGATCGCAGTTAAAGTCCCGCAAACTCTAGAAAACTGGCTCACTCCAGAGTCATTAAACGAGATTAGAGAACTCTGGCGGCTTGCAGAGTGCCCTGAAATACAGGCGGCATTGAGACAAGCCATCCCGATCGAGGTTTTAGAGAGAGCGATCTCATAGAAATGAAGCGGGATAGCGCCTTCTAAAGTTACCTACGAGCCTGAATCTGACGGTTGTGTCGCAAAAACTGGTCAGTGGTAAGGTAGGTAAGCCCAGACACGCCCAGCTTCTCTGCAATGTCTACTCCTACTCTATTCAAGTGGCGGCACTTTTTGCCTAATATCATCCTGCTCAATGTCCGCTGGTATTGCCCTTCGGGTTCGCTAGTTCCCTACAGCGGGAAACCCGCCTTCAGGACTAGATTCACCGCTATGCCTTGAGCTATCGAAGTTTGGAGCAAATGAGCGGCGGGTTTAGACTCAGCGAAGTGGGTGATTGCTCCGCTGCTCAACAAGGGCAGAACTGAACTCAAGTTGATGGATGCTTCCACCAGTTTTTCACCTTTGCCGTTTTATCCCGAGGAGTCATCAAATTGTATATTTTGTTTGCTGTCTCAACGGACTGCCCCATCATGACAGCAAGTGATTCTTGTTGACTGGAATCACCATGCGTTCTCTGGTGGGTAATTATCAAATTCCTGAAGAAGTGAGGGTTCACCCGCTTCGGCTCACAGAACAAAAATGACGTTGCTTTATATACTCGATTAGTAACAAAGTGTCCCAGGGAATGTTCATCAAAAGGTCTTCCCATGCTCTCCGAATGTCCGTTTGAGCCAACGGTTGCAAAGACGAGATTATGACCTTGAATCGGCATTTTCGACCGCCAAACGTTGAGCCACTCGTCTAGATCGTCTGTAAGATGTTCCGGCAAGCAAAATTCTTTACCTTCACCGGTTTTCGAGCCTATCTTATGATCCTCAGCACCTTGTTTCACCCAGTATCCATCTGATTCTCTAACCAAAGTTCTGCCAAGCTCTAATTCTCGAATCTCCCGTTGTCTAAGACCGCAATAAACTAGAATCGCCACAATAAGATAGTGTTGCCACGCGCTAATAATGGCGCGATCGCTCCGTCCTGCTGTTCCACGAGGATGACCATTAGGTTTATAACACCGCCGTCTTGGGGCACAACACTGTTTGAGATACGCGACAAGCTGCTCACATTCTTCAAATGTCAGAAACTTCTCCTCTTTTTCCTCTTGAATATTTGTACCCTGAGTCCGTCGTTTATGGTCTAGATCACGTCCGTAATCTCTTAAATCGGTAACTGGCTTAATGTCCTCATATTTCAGTTTCTTTGCTCGCTTATGATGGAGCCATTTTGCAATGTTTAAACCTGCTGCTGCATACTGACCCGCCCAGGCATATGTGTTACCCCGCTCGTTAATTCCCCAAGCAACAAATTCTTCTAAAAGATCCCGATCGGTCATTAATTCCAGACATAGATCCTCTAGGTCGAAATTCTTATATTTTTTTAGCCATCCTAAAAATCGTAGGATGTCCTTTCGTCGAGTCCGGAAGGTTGTCTCTCTAAGAGACAAATCTTGACGTTTAGGAACTTCTTTTGCCGTTAAAAAATGATGTAATCCATAAGCCGGCAACCAATCTACAGGTTTCTTTGCAAACTGCTCGAGCAAAGTTAGATTAAAGTCATCTTGAGATAGTTCGTATGGCTTTGCGTCTAATTGCTTGATTAGCTTTGGTGTCAGCTCATCTTCACTGAGTGCATAGGGATTGTCAGAACGACAACGTTTACCTTTTCTATCTTGAGCCAAACTAGAAAATGGCTGTTGTTTCGTTCCATTCCCAAGCCGGGGTGCATATCGCTTATCCTCAACCGCCGGGGATTCAGGTGCAGTCGGATACAATCCTTCCTGTTTCAGCCAACTAATAAAACGCAACAAGCAAGATTTATAGCCACTGAGCGTGCCTTTTGAAATTTTCTTAGAGTCAAGTGCTACCTTCGTATTTGCGATAAATATATCTTCAACGCCTTTAAAGTCTTCAATTGGCAGCTTACTTAGGACTATATCTAGCTTCTTCATCTCGAAAGGTGAAAATCCGAAGTTAGGCAAGACATAGTTTCTAAGCGCTGACCGCAGTCCGTGAACTAAAGTCGGATTACCCTCACAAACTTCAGCATGAATGAATTCGTCGATCCTATTAACATTGAACACAGTTTTGTCTCTAACCCTTCAAACCCTGTAAGTATCTTCAACATGAGCTTTCAAGGATTAATCTAAATATTTAGAACCTCAATTGTCTAAAATAACCGTCTAAAATATCTTAGACGCTCTTTTTAGGGCTAAATCCCTCTAGTTAATACGCATAAGCAAACCTGATTGATAGCAGGCTTTACAGCAAATCAAAAGTTCGGTTGTGTACTGTCTGTGGCAGAGGTTGAGGCTTTTGTCTTAATTTCTGTTAACGCGCAATAACTAGACCTAATGCCAAAGCAGCCTGAGCCAAAGAAGGACAAGCCAATCACTCAAAGGAAGGGTAGTCACAAGGGCAAGGAGCGTCGTCGTGGTAAGGGCGTGTTTTACGACGAGGTGAAGAAATCAATCAATCTGAGTCTGACTCCAACGGCGATCGCGCGGCTTGAAGATCAGGCAGTCTCTCAACAGTGCAGCCGGAGTGAAGTCGTTGAACGCTGGATTCGCGCTCTACCTTAAGGGTTGATGGCTCAATTGCTTACTGATTCTTCGGTACAAGACTTGCACCTAATTCTCTGACCCCGTGTGTCATTGGCTTTTTGCCTTATCAATTTTTTGAATTGGCAAAGTGTTAGAAAGCTGAATCTCTATATTGTCGCCTTGTTGCCATTTCACCCATGCAGAAAGCAGTTGATCGACTAGCTCAGACTTGTCAATGTCAATACCGCTCCGCTTGAACTTCAGCAACTCATCCTCAATGTCTAAATCAGTTTCTCGTCGTACATAATAAGTACGCCCAATCCAAGCATCATCAGAGCGCTTACCCGTTGCAGGTCTACCCCGCTTTTTAGGTTCTGGTTGGGGTAACGGCTCCACGGGTATTATGGGTTCTGATGGAATAGGCTCAGATTCTTTGCGGCTCTCGATCGCTTTCTTGAATGGGTTCGTACTCACGCGATGCTCTCCTTCCCCACAGCTTCATAATCTCGCCATGCAATCCCAGCTTTGTGATCTCGTCAGGCACCCTTGAGGGCGAAGTTGAAAAGAGCGCCAAAACCTCCTGATAAGTTTGCTGCATCTCATTAACCGAGCCGTTGCAGCAGCGACTCTCTAGCACGATCGGCACTGACAGAGGAATATGATCGCGCCACGGCACCCACCAAGTGTCGTTTGTGATGCGGGAGTGAATGTCTCGTTTGCCATCGTTGTCCGAAACGTGAACTTCCAGAAGACGCTCTGGGGAAAGATTAAACAGCGACAACTTCTCAGGAATCGAGGTGTCGTGCCAGAGATTAAGATGCGCCAAGTCAATCACCAGTTTGAGGTCAGGCGCATCTTGAAGGAACTGCTCCACATCCGCGAGGTTATCTAGCAGATTCTGACTGGAACTGCTGGTCGGCAACCGATCCATCGTCTCCACTCCTAGCGAGATCGCTCGTGCTTGACACAGAGAATGCAGCCGTTCCAAATGCTCAAGCAACTGGCTATACGCCCTTGGTTGATCATTCGGGGTGGAGTAGCTGCCTGCATGAACCGAGTAAGCCGTAATCTGGTGCCTCGCCAACCAATCGGTCAACCGACCAAAGTAATCAGCATCAAAAGCGGCAGCCAAATTAAAGGGACGATGGGTGTCCCAGACGAAAGCGTGATGGGCACGAAACTGCATCCCTTGAGCCTGCCACTTCTGAATTGCAGCACTGACGTTTCCATCTCGTTTGACCCCGATCGCTAGTTCGACGTGTTGGATTCCTGCAGCGGCACAAGTTTCCAGGGCTTCCTCAGTCCTCAACCCGCCACAGCTAGACAGGCTCAGGTATAGAGGTGCACGGTTGATTTTAGGCAGTTGAACCAGGGGCATGGACTCTTCTTTAATCATCACGACCCTGTTGGGGATACCGAAAGTGCTCAACGCGAGACTGGATGTTGAACAGGTCACCTACAAAAGCCAGCACGCAGCTCAATTCTTGCTTCAGTTGCAAAGCTTGTTCATCACTCAACAGCAAGTCAGGAAACGCGGGTTGAGGAATCGGTTCAGGACGGTTGTACTCTTCACCCAGCATCCGATACACCACGTCGTGATGCTGACTGGACAGGCTCCTGAGGTGGTAGCTCATGGGATTGCCAGGATGCAGACTGGCGGTTGAGATCTCCAGGGTTTTCTGCCAGACTCCCAATCGTGCCATCAAGTGATAGCGATAGTCAGTGTAGTAGTTCTCATCGTTGTACGCCCCGTCATCGCGGAGCGTTTCGTAAGTCAAAATTTCCAGAGGAACGGGCAGGGTTCCCAAGAGCCAGTTTGTGGAGTCAACCTCCAAGGTGAGGGAACGCAGCGACAGCAACCCGTAAACCCGGCGCTCTTCTAGCATCATCAGTAGGGCTTGCCCAAAGGAATCAGTGGGCAACAGACAGCGGGCATCGGCGGCAATAGTCGATCGCAGAGGTTCAAGTGATATTCTCTGGGCATCGAGTAGGGCTTGCTCTTGCTGCTGCAAGGCTTCTAGTTGGTCACTGATCTGCTGATGGAGTTGCCCAAGAGCAGGGCTAATTTGTTCTCGTTGCTGCTGAAGTAGGATTTGATAAGCTGCAAGTTGAGTGTTCAAGGGAGTCATCGGGTTAGAATCAAGGGTGTGGTTGAATAGTACACTAGTATTGTTTCTTTCCACCCTTCCGTCTGAGCATCTTGGCGTTCCCGTCGCTTTTGGTCCGAAAACAGCTCTAAGCCTGAAAGCGTCTCTAGGCTTGACTTGCGATAGTTGATTTCTCGGTTTGCCTAAAGCCAGAAACCGCTGGATGCATCAGGTTTCCAAATATCTCGATTAGGCCTGGTTCTCTGCACCGGCAGCAGAAGTTCCACGCCAAGACAAGGGTTTCAGCCATCACGGGCAACGGAAGAATCAGGGTTTTAGCTTTTTGTAGTGGAGTGTAATAGTCCAAAATTAAGCCCGTCCCGTAGTACTAGCAAAAATCCACTGAATCAAAACTTATCAGCCGTCTTGCTACAATTCACCAACGTTGGTTTTGGTCCAAACGCGACGGGAACGTCAGTGTGGCGATGGTTAGCTTGCAAGAACTGAAGCGGTCGCAAATCAGAGAAACTCTCCCTACTGCGTGGCAAGAGCAGAAGATGAATTAGTTAAGAAAGCGCGTTTATGAAGAATTCGCGCGGCATGATCGAGGGCGCGATTTTTATCCATAGAAACAATCCTGCCTCTTACCTGCGTCATTCTTGAAAGATACGATCGAGGCAGACATCCTTCAACCTCAAATTCAACGCCGATAACCAGGGCGAAGA
Organism: Phormidesmis sp.; assembly: GCA_043772715.1. Lineage (GTDB taxonomy): Bacteria > Cyanobacteriota > Cyanobacteriia > Leptolyngbyales > Leptolyngbyaceae > Phormidesmis_A. The sequence continues at coordinate 11,627 of JAYVFW010000266.1, forward strand.
CATCCTTTTCCCCAAATTGAATTACCTTATGATCACTGAAACTTATGATGCCCAAAGCAAACAGACTGCTTTACAGTCTGCGATTCCTGGTCATTCCGGTTTGGAGCATCTTTTTGCTTTTATTCTGGGTCTTGATCCGCTTACGCATTCTGGCTTGGCTGGCAATTCTCCCTGAAGGGCTTGCCAGAGCTGCAATCATGCTGGCAAGCCATACCGAGATAATGGTTTTTATCTGTGTGGGGCTGGGAGCCAGCAGCTTACTTCTTTGGCGATGGCTCCCAGCGGAGCAATCGACGAGTCTTGCAGTCCTTGTTCCAATGCTGTTGGTGGTTGGAAGCCTGTTATTAGGTCGCATAGATATGCAGGGAACAGAATCTTATGTTCTCGATCCGGCTCAACGCGGGGATGTGCGGAAGAGTCGTGAGCAACTTCTGATTAAAATGGCTCAATACGGTTTATCAGCCGAATTGCGATCGCTGGTTCAAATTGGAACAGATGTGAATGCTCGTGATCCAGGGGGACATTCCGCCCTCTACTGGACTAGAGAGCCAGAACTGGTCAAACCCCTGCTGCAAGCAGGTGCGAAGCCTGACGGAAAGGTACTGCTGGAGGCTGCTTTCTGGGGAAGAACAGACACGATGAAGCTGTTGTTTGAGGCGACTCCCGATGATGGCAAAGCACTGGTTGCGGAAGTTGGCGACCAAGCTCTACAGGATGCCACGAATGTCCGTGCGAGTGGAGAACAGGATCGAGGTCAAATTGTCCAAATGCTGTTAGCGCGAGGGGCAAAGCCGATCTCAACCCAAAACAGCAACCGTCGTCGATGATGAGCACCGCCACAACTATTGATGGAGCTACGATGTCCTACTCGACTACATCCATACCCCGGGTTCGGAAAAAAGCCTTTGCCCGCGCGATTGTAGGGAGCAATTCACCAGCAGGTTAATGATCGAGGATCATTCAGTGAGAAAGTGACCTGCTTCGCACTTTGTTGCCCAACCTAATGCAGTGAGATCAGTTTTTAGAAGGTTATTTAGGAGAAATCGTGGGTAACTCTCCTCTAAGTTGGGCAGCTAAAGCCTTGGCTTCTTGAACGCTAAATCTTCCTGTAATCACTGCATTGCCGCCAGTAATCCCAGTTTGAGCGAATTCCACGCCAATAGTCGGAGAGCTAATCAAGCGATCATCGAGAAAAATGCCCACCGTTCGCCCGGTTCCTGCTAGTTTCTTCG
>JAYVFW010000267.1:0-12847 GCA_043772715.1 Phormidesmis sp.
CAGAATGGGGGACTTAGGTAGCTCTCCCGAATTCACGATCGGAGCGAACCGCCTCTGTCAAACTGATGGTTTAGATCTGCGAAATATTCGAGCAACTAAAAAGGGCATATCAAGTACGCCCTTTTTTATTAGGGATCTATGCAATCCCTGCTCTTACTTCTTCGCGAGTTTTTTCGCTTTGGTCACCTTGCGGAGGCGGATTGACTTGGGCGTAACTTCTAGCAGCTCATCGCCACCGATGTACTCTAGCGCTCTTTCGAGGCTCATGTCGATCGGTTCTTTCAACTGCACAAGTTCTTCACCACCCGAAGCCCGGTGGTTAGTCAACTGCTTGGCTTTGCAAACGTTTAACTCTAAGTCTTGCTGACGATTGTGCTCACCGAGAACCATGCCTCGATAGACTTTAACGCCAGGTTTGATAAAGAAGACTCCGCGATCTTCGGCGTTTTGCATCGCGTAAAACGTGGCAACGCCTTCCTCAAAGGAAATCAGCACCCCGTTGCGTCGCATCTCAATCTCGCCGCTAATCGGACGATAATCTAAGAAGCTGTGGTTCATGATGCCTGCGCCGCGAGTCATTCGCATAAACTCGCCCCGGAAGCCAATCAGACCCCGTGCCGGAATCACAAACTCTAGCTGGGTGCGAGCCGAGGTGCCCACCTGCATATCTTGCATTTCGCCCTTGCGCTGACCCAACCGCTCAATGCAGCCGCCCACTGCTTCTTCAGGCACGTCTAAAACGAGGGTTTCAAACGGCTCACAGGGCTGACCGCTGACTTCGCGATAGATGACTTGAGGCTGAGAGACTTGAAACTCATAGCCTTCACGCCGCATCGTTTCGATCAAGATGCCGAGGTGCAATTCACCCCGACCCGAAACCGCTAGCTTGTCAGGAGAATCGGTTTCTTCGATGCGGAGGGCAACGTTGGTTTCTAGCTCACGGAAGAGCCGATCGCGCAACTGTCTTGACGTGACAAAATCGCCTTCTTGACCCGCAAACGGCGAATCGTTGACTGAGAAATTCATCCGCAAGGTCGGTTCGTCAACTTTGATCAACGGCAACGCTTGAGGATTGCTAGGGTCAGTAATCGTTTCGCCGATGTTGGCATTTGCGAACCCGGCAACTGCGACGAGGTTTCCAGCGGTTGCTTGTTCGATGTCAATGCGCTTTAGCCCTTCAAAGCCCATCAGCTTCGAGATTTTAGATTTGACGATCTCGCCTGTTTCGGTAACGATCGCAGCTTGCTGACCGACGCGAATCGTGCCGTTGTGAATCTTGCCGATCACAATTCGACCGAGATAATCGGAGTAGTCCAACGTTGTGACTTGCAGTTGCAAAGGCTTTGACGCATCGCCAACCGGAGGTGGAACGTGGCGCAAAATTGCATTAAAGAGCGCCTGCATATCGGATGCCTCTTCTTCGAGGGTTTCTTTAGCAAACCCTGCCATGCCGGAACCGAACAGATAAGGAAACTCGCACTGATCATCGTCAGCACCCAGTTCTAAAAAGAGATCTAAAACCTTGTCAACAGCAACGTGGGGGTCAGCACGAACCCGATCGATTTTGTTGATGAATACGATCGGGCGCAGTCCTTTCTCTAGTGCTTTCTTCAGCACAAAGCGGGTCTGAGGCATTGGACCTTCGTTAGCATCGACGATCAGCAGACACCCATCTACCATCCCTAACACCCGCTCAACTTCGCCGCCAAAGTCAGCGTGTCCAGGGGTATCGACAATATTGATCAGCGTCTCTTTGTAGTGAACCGCCGTATTTTTAGACAGGATGGTAATGCCGCGTTCTCGCTCAAGTTCGTTGGAGTCCATCACGCAATCTGGAACCGTCTCCCCTTCTCGGAACGCCCCAGATTGTTTGAGCAGTGCATCCACGAGCGTTGTTTTGCCGTGGTCAACGTGGGCAATGATAGCAACGTTGCGAATCGGGAGAGTCATAGAAGTTCCAGTGAAAAGGGTTAGAAATTTTGCGTTGGGAGGCTTCGATCTCCATCACGGTTTGGCATTATGCGTCGAAAATAGTAAAGAAGCCTTGATAATTCTATCTTAGCGGTTACATAAATAGATGGCTTGCCAAAGCGCAATATTAAGTCACGCCAGCAGGGTGAGAAGGCGCTGGGCGATCGCCGGGGCAACCGGAAGCACCGAAAGCCGATTGCCCGGTTTGACGACTAGTAGCTCGTCGGGTGAGAACTGCGATCGTAACGTATCTAAGGAAACTAAATGAGGGAGTTCTTCGACAAACTCAACACAGACTGTCTGCCATCGGGGTGACTCTTTTGTAGACTTGACATCGTAATAATTGCTAGTGGAATCAAATTGCGTCGGGTCAGCAATGCCTGATTCAACAACTTTCATTACGCCCGCAATGCCTAAAGGAGTGGTGTTTGAGTGATAAAAAAAGGCTAAATCACCCGGCTGCATTGACCGCAAGAAATTTCTTGCCTGATAGTTTCGCACCCCATCCCAAATCGTTTGACGATCGCGTTTCAGATCAGCGATCCCATAGACATCAGGTTCAGATTTCATCAGCCAGTAATTCATGGCAAAGACTCTCTGCTAAGGCGATTTAGCAGTCTAGCGGAAGACGCACCCAGAAAACGGACTTTATCAGCGGAAAACGCCTTTTTAAATCACAACCTGCTATAAAGGTTTCGGAGAGGAGTGAACACAAGCATGAACCCACATAAAGACGCATTAGAGATTCTTAAAGAGACGAGTCGGACGTTCTACATTCCCATCAGTCGGTTGCCATCAGGTCTACAAGAGGCCGTTGCGTCTGCTTATCTGTGTATGCGAGCGATCGACGAAATCGAAGACGATCCTAATCTTGAAAATTCCATCAAAGCCAAGATTTTAAGAGAAATCAGTCTGATTTTGCAGTCGGGCGTAACGGGGTTTAAAGACGGTGATTTTGACTCAGCGTTTGGCGAATATGCCGAGCAGTTGCCTGAAGTCTCGTTGAGAATTGGCGAATGGGCAACGCTTGCCCCTGCCGATATTGCGCCCCGGATCTGGGAATCGACTGCGGCAATGTCAGACCGCATGGCGCACTGGGCAGACTGCAACTGGACGGTTCAGACCGAGACAGATCTCGATCGCTACACTTTCAGCGTCGCAGGTTCAGTGGGTTTGCTGCTTTCAGATCTGTGGGGTTGGTATGACGGCACTCAGACCGATCGCACTGAAGCGATCGGGTTTGGTCGCGGTTTGCAGGCGGTCAACATTCTCCGCAATCACGGCGAAGATCTGACTCGTGGCGTTGATTTCTATCCCGATGGCTGGACAAATGACGACCTGCAAAGCTACGCTCGTCGCAACATTCAGTTAGCCGATGCTTATACGGCTTCGTTGCTGTTGGGAAGTCCTGCCTCTGATTTCTGTCAGGTCATCTTAACGTTGGGTCATGCCACGTTAGATGCGATGCTGCACGGCTCTGAGAAGCTCAGTCGCAGTCAAGTGATGGATCTCGTTCAACAGGTGACAAGCGCGAGTTAGAGAGCTTGCATAGGGGAAGGGTACATAATCCTTCTCCCGCGATTGGTTCGTGGTTTAACTAACTCCATCCCACGGGTTCGCGAACCCTACCATTTCTATAGGCTTTTGCTGATCTGTTGTTCGATCTCCGCCTGAATCTTTTGATCAAAATCAGGATCGTCTATCGTTGTGATCACAACTTTTGAGCGTTGATTACGACGATCTAAGTAAGCTTGCAGTGCGGCTTTATCGTTACGATGTTCTAAAAAATACTGCTTCAACTGCTGATCAGTCATTGCTGCATAATCAATTTGGCTCATTGACTACCTGCCCGTCTGGAGTGACTTCAAATTCGATTCCTTCATTATGACCTGACAGAACAAAGAGATTCTGAGTCCGTTGATCGATGCAAACGAGATGAATTGGCTGAAACATGATGTAGGTTAGTCGGTAACTGATTCGATACAGACTTCTCAATTGTGCATCAGTTGGCATTCGTCACTTCCTCTAAAGCTCATCTTTCACACCTCTCTTCGGCAATGTCTACCTTGAGAGGTGTAAACACCGACCTTCTAGAACTCGCTCACGTCTCTACAATAGTAATATCACTATAAAACTCTAGAGGCAGAGGGGGACACGATGCAGCCAACCAACCCCAATCAATTTACAGAAAAAGCTTGGGAAGCGATCGTTCGCACCCCAGAAATTGCTAAACAACATCAGCAGCAGCAGATTGAAAGCGAACACCTGATGCGCGCCCTGCTAGAACAAGAGGGGTTAGCCACCAGCGTCTTCAACAAGTTGGGCATCAACGTGCAGCGGTTGCGCGATCGCACCGACGAATTTATCAGTAGTAAGCCAAAAATTTCTGGCAGCGGTGGATCGGTCTATCTCGGTCGCAGCTTAGATACGCTGTTCGATCGAGCCGAAAACTACCGCAAACAGTTTGAGGATGAATTCATCTCGATCGAGCATATGCTGCTGGGCTATGCGAAGGACGATCGGTTTGGAAAAGGACTATTTGCAGAATTTAAGCTTGACGAAACCAAGCTCAGAGCCGCGATCGAACAGATACGAGGGAGTCAAAAGGTGACGGATCAAAACCCGGAAGGCAAGTACGAATCACTCGAAAAATATGGACGAGATCTGACAGAATATGCTCGTCAAGGCAAACTAGATCCCGTGATCGGGCGGGATGATGAAATTCGGCGCACGATTCAAATTCTCTCACGCCGGACGAAGAATAACCCGGTGCTGATTGGCGAACCTGGTGTGGGCAAAACCGCGATCGCCGAAGGATTGGCACAAAGAATCATCAATCGAGATGTACCAGAATCGCTGCTCGATCGCAAACTGATTGCTCTCGATATGGGTTCTCTAATCGCTGGCGCGAAATATCGGGGCGAATTTGAGGAGCGTTTAAAGGCAGTTCTCAAAGAAGTCACAGAATCTCAAGGCACGATCATTTTATTCATCGACGAAATTCATACCGTGGTGGGCGCAGGCGCAACTCAAGGCGCAATGGATGCCGGAAACCTGCTCAAGCCCATGCTGGCACGAGGTGAACTGCGATGTGTCGGTGCCACAACGCTCGATGAATACCGCAAGTACATCGAAAAAGATGCGGCGCTAGAGCGGCGATTCCAACAAGTCTATGTTGACCAGCCCAGCGTCGAAGAGACGATCTCGATTCTTCGGGGTCTGAGAGATCGCTATGAACTGCACCACGGAGTCAGAATCGCTGACAGTGCTTTAGTTGCTGCCGCCGTGCTTTCGACTCGTTATATTAGCGATCGCTTCCTACCCGACAAAGCGATCGATCTGGTAGACGAAGCCGCCGCCAAGCTGAAAATGGAAAACACGTCCAAGCCAGATGAGCTAGATGAAATCGATCGTAAAGTCTTGCAGATGGAGATGGAGCAACTATCTCTCAAAAAGGAGACTGACCCGGCTTCTCTCGATCGGTTAGAGCGACTCGATCGCGAACTGGCAGATTTCAAAGAAGATCAAAGTCGTCTGAATGCTCAGTGGCAAGCTGAAAAGGGCGGTAGAGATCAGATCAAAGAGTTGAAAGAAGAGATCGAGCAGGTCAATCTCGAAATTCAGCAGGCAGAACGCGATTATGACCTCAACAAAGCGGCTGAATTAAAGTACGGTACGCTCACAGATCTGAATCGCCGACTTCAAGAAGCAGAAGCCCAAACCGCTCAAACTCAAAAGAGTGGCTCGTCTCTGCTGCGCGAAGAAGTCACCGAAGCTGACATTGCCGAGATCATCTCAAAGTGGACGGGCATCCCGCTCAGTAAGCTGGTGGAATCGGAAATGCAAAAGCTGCTGCACTTAGAAGATGAGTTGCATCAGCGAGTGGTGGGTCAAGACGAAGCGGTGACGGCTGTGGCAGACGCGATTCAGCGATCGCGCGCTGGGCTTGCCGACCCCAACCGACCAACCGCGAGTTTCATCTTTTTAGGGCCCACGGGTGTCGGTAAAACCGAACTCGCAAAAGCCCTCGCCGCCTATCTCTTCGACACCGAAGAATCGATGGTGCGAATCGATATGTCTGAGTATATGGAGAAGCACTCTGTATCTCGTTTAATCGGTGCGCCTCCTGGATATGTCGGCTACGAAGAAGGCGGACAGTTGACCGAAGCGGTGCGTCGTCGTCCTTTCTCAGTGATTTTGTTTGACGAAATCGAGAAAGCGCATCCTGATGTGTTTAACGTCATGCTGCAAATTCTCGATGACGGACGTGTCACCGATTCGCAGGGCCGCAAGGTGGACTTTAAAAACACCATCATCATCATGACCAGCAATATCGGATCGCAATATATTTTGGATCTGGCTGGTGATGATACTCAGTATGAAGAGATGCGATCGCGCGTGATGGAGGCGATGCGATCGAGCTTCCGTCCTGAGTTTCTCAACCGTATTGACGAAATCATCATCTTCCACAGTCTCAACAAGGCTGAGTTGCGGGAGATTGTCAAACTGCAAGTGCAGCGGCTTGAGAAACGGCTGGCAGACCGCAAGATGTCGCTTAAACTGTCTGACTCGGCGCTAGATTTCTTAGCAGAGGTGGGCTTTGACCCGGTTTTTGGGGCGCGTCCGCTCAAGCGTGCGATTCAGCGGGAGTTAGAGACTCAAATTGCTAAGTCAATTCTGCGAAGTGAGTTTAACGAAGGCGACACCATCTTTGTGGATGTTGGTGAAACGGAGCGGTTAGAGTTCCGACGCTTGCCGTCCGAAGTGCTGACAACTCAGTAATAGACTTCCTGCATGAACAAAGTTCTCGACTGTAAACCACCTTGAGATTTCGCCCCCTAACCCCCAATTCTGGGGGAACTGGAGTTCAAAGTTCCCTAAACTTGGGGGACTTAGGGGCGTTCCCGGATTCGTGCAGGAGGTTGTATGGTTGAGGGTGGGCAAAGTCTTGCCCTCTTTTTGTTGATGATCAACCCTGGCTGCTTTAACTGTCTTCATGCCGCAAGCCCTGTCTCCCGACGAATTTTTTAACGCTTCTGGAATCATCTTGGATGCCCGCAGTCCGGCTGAATATGCACAGGGACACATTCCCGAAGCCGTCAGCTTTCCACTGTTTAGCGACGACGAACGCGCACAAGTCGGCACTTGCTATAAGCAGCAAGGTAAAGAAGTCGCGATCGAGCTTGGTTTAACACTCGTCGGTTCAAAGCTCACTCAATTTGTGCAGACGGCTAAAAAATTAGCTGGCGATCGTCCCGTTCGACTCCACTGCTGGCGCGGTGGAATGCGAAGCAGCAGTCTAGCGTGGCTGCTCGAAACGGCAGGGCTGGAAGTCTGTTTGCTAGAAGGGGGCTATAAGGCGTTTCGGCAATGGGTGCGATCTACGCTTGCGATAACACAACCGATCGTGACGCTCGGTGGCATGACGGGCACCGGAAAAACAATCCTGCTGAACGCTTTAGCGGATCGAGGAGAGCAAATTCTCGACTTAGAGCATCTGGCAAACCATCGCGGCAGTAGTTATGGCAGTCTGGGGCTACCTCCACAGCCGACCAATGAGCATTATGAGAATTTGCTGGCTGTGCAGTGGACGCGACTCGATCGCAATCGCCCCGTGTGGATCGAAGCCGAAAGCCGTCGCGTCGGATCGTGTCGCGTGCCGGATGAGATTTTTTTGCAGATGGTTGAGTCGTCTGTTGTGCAGGTTGAGCGATCGCGCTCTGAGCGCATTGACATTCTGCTAGAAGTTTATGGCTCGGCTGATCCTGAAGAGCTGATTTCTGCGACTGAGCGAATTAGTAGAAAACTGGGCGGACAAAATGCACAGATGGCGATCGCTCATATCCGTCAAGGTGACTTAGCACCTGCCATTGATCTGGTTTTGAATTATTACGATAAAAGCTATTTGTTTGATTTGAAAAAGCGAGAGGTTTCTATTCATCCAGTCGATGTTTCTAAGCTCTCTATTGCCGAAAGTGTCGATCGACTGATTGAAAAGTCTAAAGAGATTTTTGTCGGAAATCAATCTCAATTTGCACAAGAATTAGTAATGAAGAGGTGACTATGGAGTTATCAATTGAACGCGATCGTTTACGAATTAATCTCAATCCTTGGGAACGAGTCTGGGCGTTTTTCTTTAATCAAACGCTCGAAATTCCCTTAAATCATATTCGTCAAGCAACAATTTCAAAGCCTGAAACTGATTGGAAAGATGTTCGATTACCCGGCACTTTTCTTCCGGGTGTGATTAAGGCAGGCACTTATTACACAAGTCACGGGAGAGAGTTTTGGTATGCCACTCGTGATGAAGACTGTTTAACGCTTGAGCTAGATGATGAGTTTTATAAGAAAATTGTTTTGACGATCGAGCAGAGTCAGATTTGGCGCGATCGGATTAACCAAGAGAAGGGAGCGATCGATCAAATTAATCAATAGTTGTATCACTTCGGTTATGAGTTATGACGAGCCTTTGAGCTTTTTTAGAACAGGATTATCGAAAGTCGCTGATGGGGTTGCAGAAGTTACTGGCAGACGCTCAACCGACCGTTTGAATGCTTAAGGCATTGTGGTAAGGGCGTTGTTTCAAATTCGGCTGTCAGAATCCAAGTCAGTATTGCGAAGCAATGCTTTGAGGGAATTAGTGAAGCGTTCGGTTGCAACATTTTGTCTTGAAGTGCTACAAATCAAAGCGTAGACATAAGAAGCCAGGGCAAGATGACGAACACTCACGAAATGAACGGCGCTTACGCAGAACTCGAATCCGAGGTTGAAGAAGTAGCTGATAAGCCTGATGCTCGCCCTGTTGTCAGTCAGCCCTACGATTGGACTATTTCCACCTTGCGTGACAAGTATGAGCGGAGACAAATTAATTTACAGCCTCACTACCAGCGTGAGTATGTTTGGGAACAAAAACCTGAATTGCCATCACGTCTTATAGAGTCTCTGCTACTACAAATACCAATTCCACCGCTCTACTTTGTACGCCTCGATACTGGCAAGATTGAGGTGGTTGACGGACAACAGCGTTTGACGACATTACTTCGATTCGTTACAAATAAATTCCCATTACAGAAACTCCAGAAGCTGAGTAGCCTAAACGGTAAGCTCTTTCAAGAATTATCTGAACAAGACCAAGAAAAGATCATGGATGCAACTATCCGCAGCATTGTCATTGATGCAGGCACAAATCAAGACCTGCGCTACGAGATTTTTGAACGATTGAATCGTGGGGCGATGGCATTAAATGAGCAGGAAATTAGAAATTGCGTTTATCGAGGGCTATTCTGCGATCTGCTAGCTGAGTTAGAGCTAGATCTCAACTGGAGGAAGATTAAAGGTGACACCTACCCAGAATCACGATTCATTGAGCGTGAAATGATTTTACGCTTTTTCTCATTTACAAACCGGATTGACCATTATGCAGGAAATCTAAAACGATTCCTTAACGATTATATGGGGAAATATGCCCCTACAGAGAAGTCACAAGTTGCCGAACTTGGAAAAATGTTCCGGCAAACTATGCAAAATGTTTACACTGTATTTGGTGAAAATGCAGGACGGCTATATTCTGTGGATGAGGGCACATCACAAGACGAAGGGCGATGGGAGAAGAAATTTTCCATCTCTGCCCTTGATATTCAGGCATCTGCTTTAATAGGACACCCACCCGCAAAAGTTCAACCTGTAGCAAAATCTATATTTGAGGCTTACAAGTTTTACATTGCAACAAACCCGCAGGTTCGTACTGCGATCTCACGTCGTCCAGCAGGTACAGAAGCTACAAAAACGCGATGGTTTGGCTTCAAAACTATTGTTCAAGAAATTCTGAGTAATCCTATTACTGCGGGAGAGCCAAATGATCCTTTGTTTGAAGTAAAAGTCCTCTTTAAAACTGGTTACTTTCCTGCGGCTGGTGCAATGGCTGGTGTTATCCTTGAGCAACATTTAACGGCGCTGTGTGAAATTCAAACGCCACCTCTACAACTGCGCGGTAATACAATTGATCCACTAAGTGCAACACTAAAGTCTGCTCAGATTTACGATCAAACGCAACACCGCCGCATTCAGGTAATGGGCGATATTCGTAATCGCTGTAGTCATTCAGTCTCCCAACCTGCTTCAAAGGAGGAAGTTTGGGAGTTGATTGAAGGTGTCAGTAGTTTTATGTTTAGCTATCCAATCAACTAACATGAGGCGTAGCCAGCAGCTCGAAAACGGATTAGAGCAGCGAACAGAGTTTTTCGCTGCGTCTCAGCTTGATCTATCACTACTCAATTGTGTCTTTGGGCTGCACAAATAGCGATCAGATAATGACTAAACAAACCTGGAACCCGGAAAGTTATGCCAAGAATGCTCGTTTCGTCTCTGAACTTGGCGAACCACTTCTCGACTTACTGCAACTGGTTCCTGGAGAGAGAGTTCTTGATCTCGGATGTGGAGACGGGGCACTTACCGAAAAACTGGCTGCCGCAGGTGGGCTTGTCCTGGGAGTGGATGCCAGCGCTGAACAAGTGCAGGCGACTCGTCAGCGAGGACTCGAAGCTGAAGTCTGCACTGCTGGAGATCTTCCCTTCGTCGAGGAGTTCGATGCAGTCTTCAGCAATGCTGTCCTGCATTGGGTTAAAGATCAACCAACGGCGATCGCTAAAGTCTATCGATCGCTAAAATCAAACGGTCGATTTGTCGCCGAAATGGGTGGGTTTGGCAATGTGGCAACGATTCGCAACGCACTTCACACAGCCCTTCAAAATCGCGGCATCAACCCGCAAAAATACGATCCCTGGTTTTTCCCAACAGCCGATGAGTATCGCGCTCTTCTAGAAGCTCAGGGCTTTGAAGTAGAGTCGATCGTCCTCTTTCCCCGTCCAACGCCGCTTCCAGGTGATATCTCTGGATGGCTCGAAACCTTTGCCCAACCATTTCTTTGGGCGCTTCCTCCAGATAGTTGGAATGCTTGCATTGCGGAAGTGCGCGATCGCCTGCGTCCGGCTCTTTTCCAAGCAGGTCAAGGATGGGTTGCCGATTACACTCGATTGAGATTTCGGGCTATTCGACGCGCTGCTTAACTGTTTGAATTTCGAGTTCTAGAAACCCAGTTTGGGGGTCTGGCGATCGTAAAAAGATCAAATCTTCACTGGCTCCGATCACAATTTCGGCAGTGGTGTAAATAATGCTGTCGTTGTCGAGGTGTCCGCCGATCGTGTTTCCGACTGAATCGGCGATCGTTATATGCAGGTGCAGTCCGCTCACTGATAAAGTGCCATTGAGCGAGAGAATCTCAAATCTTCCTTGCAAAATTTCACTTTTTGGCTGATCGGCAAATCGGATTGCGGCTTGTTTAAGACTGCCGATCGCCGACAAAATAAACCCCGCCTGAATATTATTTGAAAGCGCAAACTCTTTCAAACTTTGGCGCAGATCTTGATCAGGTTTCAATCGCAACGCAAAGACTTTCATAAAGGCGATCGCTCGAAATCAATTTCCGCAGATCACTCGCCGCATCTGCTTAAGATTGGTTGGCAAATCAAGTTGAATGGCTTGCTCAATCAACACTCCCGGAATCGGAATCGTCGGAGTCGCCTGAACCGAATAGGTCAGAATCGTGCCATCTCCACACGCTTGTAGCTGCAAATCAGCGCTGAAGTCGCGAAAACTTCCCGACTCAAGATAGAACTGAATGCGCTGATGCTGAGTTTCTAAAACTTTGAGATGAATCTCAACCTGCGCCGTGAGAAACAAAAAGGCTTTGCTGGCTTTTTGATAAATACGTTTGACCTGCCGCTTCAGCACCATTGCACTAGAGCCACTGATGCCGTTATGCACCACTTCGCTGCGGGTAATGTCAGGAAAAAACAGCGTCCAGCGAGGATAATCGGTCAACTGCTGCCAAACTTGGGCAGGAGAGACGGGCAACTACATCTGGGCGGTGACAGCCCCTCCCCAAGCCGTGTAGGCGCTAGTTTTAAGTAGAATTTCACCCTTGATCAGAGAGTCGCGTTGAGCAGCACGAATTTCTGGAATATCAGACGAAGTTTCTGTAGCTCTTTGAAGGGGATTGGATTTTGTCGATGTATTCATCGTGTAGCACTCCTCAACGAAGGTCAACGGGGCGATTTGAGCGATTTGATCAAAGGCGCAAAGTAGATGACGAAAATTGTAACGAGTCGTCGATCGCACTCCTACTAACGCTAAGTTATCAATATAATTGATGCCTTGCCATAAAAATCTGCTGTTTTCTGATGAAGATTTGGAGAAACCTGCTTAATGGTGAGGAGACAAGAAACACAAGCATTATTGCGTGAAAAGCTATGAGCAAGTCATCTAACTCAAGGGTTGTCGTCTTTTTGGGAGTCATGGGGCTAACGGCTCTGGTTTGGATTCTGAGAGGAGTGGGGCTACTTACCTTTATCCCTGGATTCATCTTGTGGACGTTGATTTTGTTGACCCTCGTGCTGGCGATCGTCAATGGTTTCATTGAAACAAGATAAACATTAAGTCACTCCCAATTTAGAGTTAGACTCCCCCATTCAAACTAGGCACTTCTGATACTAAAGTAGAGCTTATTGGTTAATCTTTAATGACTTCAAACCCGTCCTCAGATGGATTGTTCTAAATTCAGCAATCGCGATAATGACAGCAATAAGTTAGCAACTTCTATCTAGTTATTAAAACCCTATGTTTTCAAATTAATGCACTATGAATTCTGAAACTCAAACTCGTGGACAGCTAGAACGTACCCTTTCTCAGCGTATTCAAGCTCTCTATCGCACTCAGCTTGGGCAGCAGCCCAGTCGAGTTCAGTGCCAAATTTTTGATGGTAAAGTTGTCATTGTTTTAGAAGATTCTATTACTAAAACTGAGCAAGTTTTGGTTGCAA
>JAYVFW010000268.1:0-12818 GCA_043772715.1 Phormidesmis sp.
CCCCAGCCTAACCTCCCGGCGGCAACCCCTTGACAGTTGCTACTTTTGTTTAAGTTGACACTGATGGGCACTGCCGTGCCCATTGACATTGCAACTAACAGACACGATTCAATTCACGATCCTGAGTGACTGACGATCGGAGTGCAGCGCTCACAGAGTAACGGATGCTCCTCAAATTCGCCGACGTGAACTGAGTAATTCCAACAGCGAGCGCACTTTTGCCCATCTGCTCGTACAGCCCGAATATCCCAATTATCTGAATTCAGGTGGGTTAAAGAGTTTCTACGTGGGCTTGATTCGTCTACAAGAATCACCTGAGAAGTAAGAAACAGATATCGCAGTTCGTCAACTCCGTTACTTTGATTAGAACTGGAAGGAACAAGTTCAGCTAGTTGCTGACGAAGTTTTGAAGATTCCACCCTCAGTAGGACACCAGCTTCAAGAGAAGAACCAATCTCTTTTGTAGTACGCGCTCCTTCCAGCAGTTGGTTAACATCAGCACGCAAGTAACGTATATTTTCCCATTTCTTGACGAATTCTTCTGGTGCTTTCCACTGATCTTCTAACTTGACCCAACCTGCTTGAAATACCGACTTGTAAGGCGTTGAATAAGGAATGGCTTGCCAGATATCTTCTGCCATGTGGCATAGGACGGGTGCGATCGCCCGTGCCAAATTTTCAAGGGCGATCGCCAATACAGTTTGACAACTCCGACGACGCAGATCATTAGTGCCACTGATATACAGTCGATCTTTAGCGACATCCAGATAGAAGTTAGACAGATCAACCGCACAAAAGTTTTGCACCGTTTGGAAGAAGCGGAAGAACTGAAAACTTTCAAACGCGTCTTGAATGTCGTTAAAGACTTCAGTCATTCGATGCAGCATATAGCGATCGAGTTCTGGCAACTGCTCATAAGCAACCGCATCTTTAGCCGGATCGAAATCGTGCAGATTGCCCAACAAAAATCGGGCGGTGTTGCGAATCTTGCGATAGACATCCGACATTTGCTTAAGAATGGTTTTTCCGATCGGCACATCATTCGTGTAATCCACCGACGAAACCCATAGCCGCAGAATATCAGCTCCGTAAGGCGGTTCTTCTTTCTGATTTTTGCCGCCCTCGATCACGATCATGGGATCAACGACATTTCCAAGCGATTTACTTTGCTTGCGTCCCTGCTCATCCAGCGTAAAGCCGTGCGTCAAAACAGTTTTGTAAGGGGCATGACCATTCACCGCCACACTCGTCAATAAACTGGACTGAAACCAGCCACGATGTTGATCCGATCCTTCTAGATACAGATCGGCGGGATATCGGAGATCATCTCGCTGCTGGAGAACGGCTGCCCACGAAGAACCCGAGTCAAACCAAACATCCATCGTGTCGGTGCCCTTGCGATAGGCACGTCCATGATAGTGTTCCGGCAGAAGTTCTTCTACAGACAGTTCCCACCAAGCATCAGAGCCTTTTTCTGCCACGATCGCCTGCACATAAGCGATCGTCTCTGCGTTCAGCAACGGTTCGCCCGTTTCTTCGTCATAAAACACCGGGATCGGTACGCCCCAACTACGCTGACGAGAAATGCACCAGTCCGATCGCTCTGCCACCATTGGCGTGATCCGGTTTTCGCCCTGGGCAGGAATCCATTTAACTTCGGCGATCGCGGCTAATGCCTCGTCTCGAAACCCTTCAACCGAGGCAAACCACTGCTCTGTGGCTCTAAAAATCGTCGGTTTCTTAGTTCGCCAATCGTAAGGATATTTGTGAACATAAGGTTCTTCTTTGAGCAATGATCCAGCGTCGGCTAATGCTTGAATTACAGCACCGTTGCCATCTCCTAACACGTTTAGCCCCGCAAACTGTCCGGCTTCTTCGGTAAAGTTGCCGTTATCATCCACGGGTGAAAGCAGCGGTAGCCCATAGCGCAGTCCGACCTGATAGTCTTCTTGACCGTGACCCGGAGCCGTGTGGACTAACCCCGTACCTGAATCAGTGGTGACATAATCACCGCCGATTACAATTTCGCTTTGACGATCGCACAACGGATGCCGATAAGTGCAGTGCTCCAGCAGCCGACCCATCATCGTGGCTTTCTCGGTCAGCGTCGTTCCCAACGTTTCGGAGAGGCGATCGATCAGATCCTTTGCAACAATCAGATACTTAAACTTAGATGGAAAATCTGATCCGACTTCTACGACAGCGTAGACCAATTCTGGATTGACGCTCACCGCCAAGTTTGCCGGAATCGTCCACGGGGTCGTTGTCCAGATGGCAACCCCCAACTCACCCAAAAATGGGTCGAGGGGCATCTGCAACTCTTTTGACAAATTCGTGACTTCAAAGGCAGCATAAACACTCCGCGAGGTGTGACCTTCGGGATATTCCAATTCGGCTTCTGCCAGTGCCGTTTTAGAACTCGGACTCCAGTGAACAGGCTTTAAACCCCGGTAGATATAGCCTTTTAGCACCATTTGCCCAAACACACCGATTTGAGCCGCTTCATAGTCTGGCGTTAACGTTAGATAAGGATGCTCCCAATTGCCCCAAACCCCATAGCGCTTAAAGCTTTGAAGCTGCGTTTCTACAGCTTTGAGGGCATAGTCTTTGGCTTTGTGCCGCAGTGATAACGGCGTTAACTGCTTGCGTTCTTCGGGTTTGAGGGTTTGCAAGACTTTAAGCTCGATCGGCAGCCCATGACAATCCCACCCGGCAACAAAGCGCACCTTTCGCCCTTGCAGCAGTTGATATTTATTGATCGTGTCTTTGAGAATTTTGTTGAGCGCATGACCAATGTGCAAGGCTCCATTTGCATAAGGAGGGCCGTCATGCAAAATGAACAGATCACCAGGATTGTTCTGCGACAGGTTTTCGTAAATTTGCTGTTCTGCCCAAAATTTCTGCAATTCGGGTTCCCGCTTGACTGCGTTTGCCCGCATATCAAAATCGGTTTTAGGCAAATGAACGGTGTCTTTATAAGCTCCGGGATCTGTTAGCGCCATGATACACAAATGTCAGAATATGGAAAACCAGCAAAGGGGCGATGCCCACTCTGCATTGAGTCATTATCGGTGAGAACTTCGCTAGCTTCAAGTCTAGCGTGAAGAGTTTAAATTGATGTAGCCACGAAACCTTCGTTGTGACATCTCACAAATGCTTGCACCTTCTCATCATCAAGAGAGCTTTGGCTTCATAACACAAATATTGAAGCGGGCTGATCAGGCTGACACCCAAGCCTCTGGTGTGACCGCTTTCATTGTTGAGGCTAGAGCTACCGGGAGGACAGCTCTCGAAGCATCTGAAGTATCGCGTATTCTATGAGGCTGAAAGTACCCAAATACCGAAAAGCTACAATGGTGAGGAATCTATAGTAATGCTTGAATAACTTATGCCAATTCAGTCAAAGAAACATGAAGTTACTGTAGGAATGATTGCGAGTATTGATGATTTTTATACCCAATGCGAAATTAGTGGAATGACACCTGCTGTCATAACAAGAAAGTGTATGGAAAGATTTGGCATCAAAAAAGCGTATGTTGGTCAAGCTATAAAAATTCGATCCTACTTAAAACCGAAGAACCAAGAGCTTTGCAACTTACTGAATAACCAAAAGATCAGTGCGGATACTTGCCTCACCATCATTCAGTGCTTTAATGCAAATAAAAATAAATTCAGCGACCTCAACAGTCTAGTTTCCAAGATTTTGCAAGATGAAAACATCAAGCGAAAAATTGGAAGGGGTCGTCTTTCTAAAGGTTGTTTTGTAAAGTGGAGAGACGAAAGAGGATTGAAGTTTGGAAAGCTAAGTCACCAGCAGGGAGTCAGAACTACGATTGACGACAATGGTAGAATCACTATTCCTGATGAATACCTTAAAGTTCTAGGACTTCAGTATGGAGATGGGGTCACGCTGCGGCTGAAGTCTGGAGGAGTCCATATTTTGATTCCTCAATGCGACTGCTCAACATACTCAAACCTTTGCATATAACTTAATCGTGAAGGTGATCGCCACTTCCTAACTTCGTGATGGGCGATCACCAACCAGTAAGATAATGCAACGCTGGACGTAAGCTGACGCAGGAAGTCAGAACAATGGTCGTCTATGAAAACTGTAACCTCAGTAGTTCATGCACAGCACCTAACTCCAGTGAATAACAGCGTCAGATCCACCCCTAATCGTCAGAATGAGCGGTTTCAGGCGGATGGGCAGGGATGTGCTTTTCTTCGGCATCGGCGATCGCTGCCTCAACTAAATCTGGGGTCGGCGGGTTGGGATGGATCGGCTGAATCGTTGCCGCCTCTGGTTGCGCTGTTTCTGCGGAGGCTCGACTAGATTCAAACTCCATTTCTTCAAGCATGATCTCATCAGAAGGAATGGTCGAATCAGACGTAGCGTTTTGGTCAACTGAAACGATCGTTTGAGGAGTCAAGTCTCCGACACCAGGTTGGTCGTCTTCCTCGTCAAAGTCATCCGTTTCAGAAGTCGGGGCTGCGTCGCGAAAATCCTTTCTCACGTAGGTCGCCGTATTTTTCTGGGGCTTGTTAAAGCTGGCAAGCACCGATTTAGCTGACTCGATGAGAGCTGCTAGCGGGTTTGGTTGAGGCGACGATGCGGACTGAGGTGCCACAGTTGTAGAAGAGGGAATCTGTGGAGCGGGTGTTGCAGAGGATGTCGTCGCGTCTACGGTTGTCGGAGGGGTGCCAAAATCTTCTGGCTTCAGAGGCTCATAGACTTGGGGAGCCTCGGCAGAATTTTGTGGTTGAGAGGTTTTGCTGATTAGCGACTGTGCCCAATCGCGCAAATTTGTAAATTGCTGCTTAACCTTAGCGGTGTTTTCAGGCGAAAGCACTCGGTTTAGTCCGGCTTGCAGATCGGTGGAGAGGTCGCCAGTCGTCGATCGCTGCTCTGCGGGAGTTTGCTGCGATCGGGCAACCAAGGTTTGCCAACCGAGCCAGCCAATCAGCGAGACACTCGCCATTTGCCCCAGCAAAACGCCACCCGTAATTCGTTCTGCACAAACCCACAGCACGAGGGCGTAAAATAAGCCGACCCCGCTCCAAACCAGATCTCCTTTGCGGTGAAGCTCTGGATAAAAGAATGCGGCTAGATAAAGGGCAAGACTGCCTAAGCCAACTACTAAAGCAAGAATAAATGTCAGCATATTGGCTGCTCCAAACTCTCAGCGACTTATATTAACTCTACCGCTCATGGGGAGCGATCGAAAAATAGGAAATTATGCTGGGTTGACTCGCATGAGAGGCTGCCCATATTCTACAGGCTGCAAGTTTTGCACCAAAATCTCGACGATTTCGCCAGAGACTTCAGCCTCTATCTCATTTAACAGCTTCATTGCTTCGATGATGCACACCGTTTGCCCAGAGCGAATGCGATCGCCGACATCGACAAACGGGGCCTCGTCGGGACCTGGAGAGCGGTAGAACGTGCCCACCATTGGAGAAAGAATTTCGACCAGGCGATCGTTACCAGGGGGTGGAGCCGACTGGCTAGAAGGAGCGCCATTGGGAGTGTCAGCCATGCCACGAGACGGATCTGCTGTGGGGGCTACGATCGGGGCTATGGTTAGCGTCTCTCTCGACTCGATCGCAGTCAAATCGACTTGTCCTGAACTCGATCGCGACCCTCGACGAACGGTTAACTCAAAATCTTCACTTTTTAAGATCAACTCCGCAATATCGGTTTGATTGAGAGCCGTGAGCAGTTCGCGAAGTTCGCTTAAGTCCAGTGGCACAGTGTGATTGCTCCATTTATGTAGGCATGGGTGATCAGTCCGGCAATTAGTCGTCTTCAGTCTCCGCAACTAACCAAGCGCCATAGTCACCTGTTAATTTTCTCGACCCAGATAAGAATCATCGCGGGTATCAATCTTAATCTTTTCTCCCACTGTGATGAAGAGCGGCACCATGACTTGAGCGCCCGTTTCGACGATCGCGGGTTTGGTGCTGCCTGTTGCCGTATCGCCTTTAACACCCGGATCGGCTTGTGTGACTTCAAGCACGACTGTGTTAGGCAATTCAACCTCTAAGACCTGTTCACCCCACTTGATCACGTTGACTTCCATGCCTTCTTTGAGATATTTGACGCGCTCACCGATTTGAGACACGCTGAGTTGCCCTTCTTCAAAGGTTTCCATATCCATAAAGACATATTGATCGCCGTCTTTATAGGTGTGCTGCATCGTGCTTTTTTCAAGATTGGCCTGCGGCACCGACTCCCCAGCGCGAAAAGTGCGTTCTAGTGTTTTCCCGGTGCGGACGTTTTTAAGCTCAGTTCTGACGAATGCCGATCCTTTTCCTGGCTTTACGTGCAAAAAGCTGATCACTCGCCAGACGGCTCCATCTAACTCAATACTTACGCCAGGTCGAAAATCATTACTAGAAATCATGAGACAGTGGTGGAGAATGTTCGGCACTTTATTTTACCGCCCAGCGATCGTTTTTAATCGCTTTTGATTGCGGTTGTTCGTCACGATTCACCACAAAGCACCGACCCCTAACATGGCACAATCGAAAAGGGGTTTTAAAGCACGCGGGGGAGAGAGATTATGTCTTTTGGGAATCGTTTGACATTTGTTCAGCGTTTGAGAGGTGGCTTGGTCAGAGGAATGGCGATCGGGATTGTTTGTCTAAGCCTGTGGGGATGGAGTCTTCCGGCTCAGGCATTGCCACCTGGAAATCCGATCGTCAACCCAGAAGCGCTGCTTCGCTACTCATTGCCGATCGATAATTCTGAGGTTCGCAAGCTGCAATTTAGCCTAGAAGATATCACCAGCCAACTACGGGCAAATCGCCGCTGGGGTGCTGTCGTCAGCGATGTCAAACAGGCATACAGCATTTTGAACGATCGCTCCGACAAACTACTGGCATCGGTGCCTGATCAAAAAAAGCCTCAGGCAGAGGCGATTATTGAAAAATTAAAGGCAGGCGTTGAAACGCTTCAAACCAGTGCAGAAGCGAAAGATAAAGAGCAGACTCGATCGCAGCGCGCTGATTTGTTAACGCTAGTCTCACGACTCGAAGAGTTGATGGTGCAAAAGTTTCCTTATGAGGTGCCCGCAGAATATAGCAATCTGCCTCAACTCAAGGGACGCGCCACCGTCATTGCTAAAACAGATCAGGGGGATTTGACGATCGTTCTCGATGGCTTTAGCGCCCCAGTCACGGCTGGAAATTTTGTCGATCTGGTGCAGCGTGGTTTTTACGATGGCTTGAAGTTTACGAGAGCCGAAGATTCTTATGTGCTGCAAATCGGCGACCCTCCAGGATCTGACGTTGGCTTTATCGACCCTGCCACTAAAAAATATCGTTCAGTGCCCCTAGAGATTTTGGTGAAAGGCGACAAGGAGCCACTTTATGGCATCACTTTGGAAGATGCAGGACGCTATTTAGATCAGCCTGTTCTGCCCTTCTCAGCCTACGGTGCTTTGGCGATGGCTCGTCCTGGAGAAGACGCAAATGGCGGTTCTTCTCAATTTTTCTTCTTTTTGTTTGAGCCAGAACTCACTCCTGCTGGGTTGAACTTGCTTGACGGTCGCTATGCAATCTTTGGGTTTGTGACGAGTGGACGAGAAGTGTTAGAGAAATTGAAAGCTGGAGACACGATCGAGTCCATGAAAGTCGTAGACGGCTTAAACAACCTGGTTGAACCCAAAGCCGCTTAATGAGCGATTCTCTAACCGTTCAAGGCATTGGCGAACAAGGACTACTGAAACGAGTGCAGTCCTTTTGTCCGTCGGAGGTGGTAGGTGATGATGCGGCTGTGTTGCCCACTGCACCCGGAATGCTGCTCGTCGTCACCTCCGACGTGCTGGTCGATCGCGTTCACTTCAGCGACCAGACTACCCCGCCTGAATCAGTGGGCTGGCGATCGGCGGCAGCAAATCTCTCCGATCTCGCTGCAATGGGTGCTTCGCCGCTAGGAATCACTGTTGGGTTAGGGCTGCCAGGTGAAGTTTTAGTGAGCTGGGTGGAAGATTTGTATCGCGGCATCATGGGCTGTTTGCAGAAGTATGGCACCGTGATCGTGGGCGGTGATCTTTGTCGATCGCCCACGATCACTGTTGCCATTACCGCATTTGGGCAGGTCGATCCTACAAGAGTGATTCGTCGTGCCACTGCTCAACCCGGAGACGCTATTTTAGTGACGGGTTTTCACGGCTCCTCACGAGCCGGGTTAGAACTTTTGCTGCATCCTGAATTGGGGCAGGAATTGAGTCAGGACGAACGCGCCTCATTAATTAAAGCGCATCAATATCCCAACCCGCGATTAGATATCCTTCCGAGTCTCCCTGAAACGCGAATTTCTGGAATGGATAGCAGCGATGGACTTGCCGACGCGATCGTGCAAATTTGTCGGGCGAGTGGAGTTGGAGCGAGGCTCGATCGTCAAAAAATCCCCATTCATCCTACTTTAAAGCGATGGTTTCCAGAAAAAGCAATGAACTGGGCGCTTTATGGTGGAGAAGATTTTGAGTTAGTTCTGTGTTTACCTCAAGAAGCAGCACAGAGGTTAGTTGAGCAGTTGGGAGGAGCGGCGATCGTCGGCATCATGACATCTGATCTTGATATTCGCGTCATCGATTCCACTAAAGAAACAGCCGACGAGATTTTGACCTTAGAGCGAGGCTTTCAGCACTTTAGGAGCGACTAGCCCATCTTTGTTTGTTCTACTTTTTGCTCAACTAGCTTTGCCCTCAACGTCTGCTTGAGAATCATGGTATTGGGCTTCATTTCAAAAGAAGCTTTTAAGCTGCGTTATTTCGTCTTTCAGAACTTTTGCGAATTTGCTCTATGAATTCAGGATAATTCTCTAACTCCTGCTCTGACTGAAGCGCGGGCATCTCAACCCAATGACCCTCTGCATGAAGTCTGTCTACATAAGCGTAGAATGCTTCTTGATCTTCTCGATGAGCCAGAACATAGTTATGTAAATCTTTCTGGCTCATCGCTTGAAAATTGGGATTAGTCATCCAATGTACTTCCATTTGCCGTTGGGGTATATTTCCATAACGTTTTCTTCGCCTGCTAGAAAGAATATATTTTCCGTACGCCGATCCAGGCGGACAATGTTCACGGATAAATAGAATCTGGTGAATCGGCAGCACAATAAGTAGCACTGCGTTTTTTGCTCTGACGTAGGAATGGTAGCCAGTTCTTCAACCTCGCTTCGACGGTAGCACATCATTTTCCACCAAAGTCATCTTGGAGTGGATTCAAAGAGTAGGTTCTCACCCATCCGATCGACCTACCACGCGATCGGGCTTCATCTATTACAACAATGGTCGTCCAATGTCGAAACAAGTCTGAAATAACTTCCGAGTTTAGGTTGGCATGATTCAACGATAAAACAAGCCCCCAACTCCAGACTTGGAATTGAGGGAATTCAAGCTAATGTCTAACCGATCTTAAGCAACCCACTTTTGAGCCACGATTTCAGCCAAGTCAACCACCCGTTGACTATAGCCCCACTCGTTGTCATACCAGGCGATCACTTTCACCATGTCGCCACCCATTACCATCGTCAGCTCTGCGTCAATGATCGAAGACTCATCCGTCCCGGCATGGTCACTTGACACCAAAGGCAGATCGCAATATTTGAGAATCCCTTTCATTGGGCCTTCGGCAGCGGCTCTCAGCACGTCATTGACCTGCTCGGCGATCGTCGCTTTCTCAACCTGCACAACCAAATCAACCACCGACACGTTCGGAGTCGGAACCCGCATCGCAATGCCGTTCAGCTTACCTGCCAATTCAGGTAGCACCAAAGCCACTGCTTTTGCCGCGCCCGTAGACGTGGGGACAATATTCATCGCGGCAGCCCGTGCCCGACGCGGATCGCGGTGACTCGCATCTAGTAAGCGTTGGTCGCCTGTGTAGCTGTGAGTCGTGGTCATCGTGCCTTTGATGATGCCAAAATTTTCGTGAATCACTTTGGCGACGGGAGCAAGACAGTTAGTGGTGCAACTTGCGTTACTAATAATGTTGTGCTTGTAGTGGTCATAATCTTGGTGATTTACACCAACCACAAAAGTGCCATCGTCGCCCTTACCAGGAGCCGTGATCAGAACTTTCTTTGCCCCAGCATTGATGTGCTTAGATGCGCCTTCTTTGCTGATAAACACGCCAGTGGATTCGATGATCAGATCGATTCCCCAATCTTTCCAAGGCAAGTTTTCTGGGTTGCGATCGCTCGTACACTTAATCACATGACCGTTGACGGTGATGGTGTTTTCATCGGCGCTGACATCGGCATTAAACTTGCCCAACATCGTGTCGTAGGTCAGCAAGTGAGCGTTTGTTTTGGGGTCAGACGTATCATTGATAGCGACTACTTCTATTTGACTGTTCTCCCTGCCCGCCCAGCAACGCATGAAGTTTCGCCCGATGCGTCCAAAGCCGTTAATCGCTACTCTCATGACTGCGGTTGCCCTCTGTAGATAAAAACCTATTGATGAAACACATCATATCGTAAAAGGTAAAGAAATTATTAGAGGAAAACAGGGGCTAGAAGAGAGGGATCAGGGGCTGGGGATCAGCGGTCAGAAATTGAGGAAATGCTTGACTATTCGTAGAAATAGTGAAACGGAGTGTATGCCTTCACACTTCGGGAACCAGATTAGGAGTATCCTGAGTGGCTTGATTCGATGTCTAATACCAATTTAATTTGTGAATGCAACAGATCCGCATGAGGGCACGGCACTGCCCCGTCGGATTGAATGGTCAGTCGCAGTTGCTTCCCAAATTGATATGAGACGGAAGAAGCAGAATGACCCACGATCGCCAGTCGGGTCACCAGATAACTCGATCGAGCGCCAATTCGCTGAGGGCAGTCCCAGCAACCAACAGGTGCCTTAGTAAAAGATGCCTAGCTTTTGCATCTTCAAAGACGTAAGCAAAAGTACTAGGTTTAAAAAACTCACTACAAAATCATTTTTTTATAAGTGTGCTGATTTGAATAATTTAGGGTATTTTGAATGACGACTCATTTCAACTCTAAAAATCTCTTAGAACCTGATGGATTTTTATCGGGAATTCACTTAATTTCAGAGTGTAGTTATCAGATTGATATCTCTGCTGATGTTCGATCAGCTAAAGGGGTTGGGAAAATTGAGTTTCTGGTTCAATCAATCAAAAGGCAATTTCGCGGTTTTGAATTAAAGAGAAAGAAATTCTCATTTAGCTATACCGTGAAAAAGCAATCCTTGATATGATAGCGCGTGTTATTGGTGTGGTGTGTAAGGAGCTAAGATGCTGAATTCCGTTGATTTCAGCGGCAGACCATTTCATTTTATTGGAATTGGTGGGATTGGAATGTCAGCCCTCGCTTATGTTTTAACCAAGCGTAAGCTGCCTGTTTCCGGTTCTGATGTTCGCTTAAGCCATATTACGGAGCGCCTTGAAGAATTAGGTGCCCATATTTTTGATCGTCAAGATGCCTCTAATCTTGAGTTTTTTAAGTCTCAGGCTGATTTGATTCCGGCGGTTGCCGTCAGTCTTGCTTCTGAAAACGGTGTAACCCCGGCGCTGCCTCCAAAAAGCCGACTATCCGATCGCCAATCGACTTCGGTTTTGCCGCAGGTTGTTTGCTCTACGGCAATTAACGCCGCAAACCCTGAATATCGGGCGGCGATCGAGCTAGGGTGTCCAATCTTTCACCGCTCAGATATTTTGGCAGCCCTAATTGCCGATTATCAGAGCATCGCCGTTGCCGGAACTCATGGCAAAACGACGACGAGCAGCTTAATCAGCTATGTGCTGTTGATGGCAGGGCTTGACCCCACCATTATTGTCGGTGGTGAAGTTCACGCCTGGAAAGGCAACGCTCGGCAAGGGCAAGGCCGCTATCTCGTTGCAGAAGCCGATGAGTCAGACGGCTCGCTGGTTAAGTTTTCTCCCCACATTGGCATCATCACCAATATTGAACTCGATCACACCGACCACTACAGCAGCTTAGAGCAAGTGGTCGAGACGTTTCAAACGTTTTCGAGTCATTGTCACACGGTGATCGGCAGCATTGACTGCGAGACAGTGCGCGATCGCCTCAAGCCCGCCATCAGCTATGGCCTTCGCGCTGAATCTGAAGCTGACTATACTGCCGATCAGATTCTCTATCACGCAGAAGGCACGATCGCCCAGATCTGGGAGCGTGGACAACTGCTGGGGCAGTTAAAGATCAAACTTCTGGGTGAGCATAATCTCAGTAACGCTTTAGCAGCCGTCGCAGTGGGTCGGCTATTGGGGTTAGAGTTTTCGGTCATTGCAGCCGCGATCGTCAATTTTGAAGGCGCTCGGCGGCGATTTGAGCATCGGGGTGTTGTCAACGACATTCTGTTTGTGGATGACTATGCTCACCATCCCAGTGAGATTCGAGCCACCCTTTCATCTGCCCAAATTCACGCAGGGTCAACTGCCTCTAAACGTCGAGTTGTGGCTGTTTTTCAGCCGCATCGCTACAGCCGAGTTCTCACGTTTCTGACAGAGTTTGCCGAATCGTTTGCTGAGGCAGATGTCGTGATTGTGAGCGATATCTATAGTGCTGGCGAACCGGATTTAGGGCAGATTAATGGTCAGCAAGTGGCAGATCTGATTGCCAAGCATCACCCCAACGTTCACTATCAGCCTTCGCTGCGATCGATCAGCCATTTTTTAGGGGAAACGCTGGCTCCTGGAGACTTAGCTCTGTTCTTAGGAGCAGGAAATTTGAATCAAATCATCCCAGAAGTGATGTCATATCAGCAGGGTGTCGAACAAGACTCATCTTTGGAACGGTGCCACCGCTCCTAAAGTTGTGTCACAACCTT
>JAYVFW010000269.1:0-12769 GCA_043772715.1 Phormidesmis sp.
ACACGACGCTTCACGCTCGCAGTGTTGATTCGTCGCTGACTTACTTACAAACGCTGCTGCCTGATGACAATCTCGCCTTGCTTGAGCATCTCTATCACCACTTTAAAGACGAAGTGATGCTGCACCTAGAATTTTTGCGTGTGGCTGGCTCTGCCCGTCCTGCGGCGCTGCAAGTCGTCCGCTATACGACCGAAGAGCGTCTTAACCAGATCATCGCTTACCACGAATCTAAAGGCGCGTTTATCTTTAATCCGCATACTTACATTCTTGAAGATGGCGGCATGAAAGCGATCGATATCGAGCAACTCAAGTTTAAAGAAATGGTCGATCCCTACGGGCTGCTCAACCCAGGCAAAATGAGAGCTTGGCTAGAACGATAGAGGGTGTAGTTTCACAAACACTTCACAGTCAAGCATTCGCTCCTACAAAAGGCTATAACACTAAAGAACCGTCCTCAACAGGACTTACATTTTGACCAAAATCTCGGAGGTTTAAGCCACTCTGTAGGTCACGATGCTTGATTCTTGGTTAAAACCTCCGAGGTTTGCGTAAGCTCAAATAACGTCCAGCAGATTTGGCAGAGGCTTGATGAGGATTGCTTAAATGATGCTGATTTTTAGCAACAACCTCTGTAGTGAACAGTGGACGCAGTAACTTAGGAGTGAGATTCCAGCCTGATGTTTGATTGTATTATCGTAGGTGCCGGGCCCGCCGGGGGAACTGCCGCCTATCATTTAGCAAAACGTGGACGCTCAGTATTAGTGCTGGAACGAGAAGCCTTGCCTCGGTATAAAGCCTGTAGCGGTGGGGTGTCTCCGGCGATCGCCCAATGGTTTGATTTTGACTTTTCACCCGCCATTTCGCTCAAGGTCGATTTGATCCGCTACACCTGGAAGCTCGGTGACCCGGTTGAGGCAACGCTCAACACGCCAGAACCGATGTGGATGGTTAAACGGGATGTGTTTGATCACTTTCTGATCCAACAAGCCCAGCAAAAAGGGGCAGAACTGCGCGATCAAACGGCAGTTACAGGGATTGAATTTAAGGGCGACCATTGGGTCGTTAACACCGCTAATGGTGCGCTAGAAGCTCGTTATCTGATTGCCGCAGACGGGGCAAAAGGCCCGATGGCTAAATGGTTAGGCTTTAAGGAACGCAAATCTCGCATGGGCGCTGTGATGGAAGCCCCACGATCGCACCCCGATGATCGCGCCCAATTCGATTTTGGTATCGTCAAAAACGGCTTTATCTGGAATCTTCCTAAGGCTGATGGCTACTCGATCGGGACGAGCACTTTTAGAGGCGGAGACTCTGAAGACCTCAAGGCTGACTTAGCTGAATACGCTTCTCTCGCTGGCATTGATGCCAAAAATAGCCAGGTCTATCTCCATCCGATCTGCACTTGGGATGGCGATCAAACGCTGCATACCCAAAACGCGGTGCTGGCTGGAGAAACGGCTTATGTCGTTGATCCCTTTACCGGAGAGGGCATTCGACCTTCAGTGTTTAGCGGCGTGAAGGCAGCAGAAGCGATCGACCAGGCATTATCTGGCGATCGCGCTGCTTTAGCAAATTACACCTCAGTCATTCAGAAAGAATGGGGGGTTGATATGGTCTGGGCGCAGCGGCTAGCGGGCGTGTTTTATCGCATTCCGGGCATCGGCTATAAAGTGGGCGTGAAGCGACCTACCGCGACCGATCGCCTAGGCAAAATTATGTGTGGCGAGATGCGCTATGCCGATGTTGCGACTCGGGCATTAAAACGTTTGAGCGGCAGCTTAATTCCAGGAATGGGCGGTTAGACTCTCTTCTCAATCAATCGATACAAACCAGCCTTTGACTTCAACCCGCTCTCAGCTTTAAGATGCTGAGACGGGTTTTTATTTAGAGTCAGTGTGGTCAGCGCCCCATGGTCTGTGGTGCAATCTTAACCCAGCACAGATCGTTGAAAAATAGTCACATCCTCAACAAAAAACAAACATGAGGATAACATTACAAAATGTTGCGAACTGACTAGGATGGTGAACACAATGCAGCAAAATAATTGCGGAAGGCAGTTAAGTTAAACCGCCTGCGTCGCTAAGATTACCGATTCGGTGCCTCGGATTTATTCAACCATTTCCAGCCCAGATGTCAGGTTCAAAGATTCTCTTCAATGAACTGAGTAACTAGCGCCAAGCAGACTTAGCCCAACCCTGACGGAAATCCCGTTCAAACCTACTCGGTTACGTTACTTTTGGAGGAATCCATCAATGAGTATTGTCACGAAGTCAATCGTGAATGCTGACGCTGAAGCTCGTTACCTCAGCCCCGGCGAACTAGATCGGATCAAAGGCTTCGTCACCACTGGTGAGCGTCGTCTCCGCATCGCTCAAACTCTGACCGATTCTCGTGAGCGCATCGTCAAGCAAGCTGGCGATCAACTGTTTCAAAAGCGCCCTGACGTAGTTTCCCCTGGTGGAAATGCTTACGGCGAAGAAATGACCGCAACTTGCCTGCGTGACCTCGACTATTACCTCCGCCTCGTGACCTACGGAGTGGTTGCAGGGGATGTCACTCCGATCGAAGAAATCGGCATCGTCGGCGTTCGTGAGATGTACAACTCCCTAGGCACCCCGATTCCTGCGGTTGCTGAAGGCATTCGTGCGATGAAGAGCGTCGCTGCTTCCTTGCTGTCTTCTGAAGATGCCTTTGAAGCTGGCTCCTACTTCGACTATGTAATCGGTGCAATGCAGTAATCGCTGATTACAGCCTCCGGTTTCTCACGCATTCACATTAAGCTCACGCGACTTACGGGAATTAAATCATGCAAGACGCAATTACCTCGGTTATCAACACCTCTGACGTTCAGGGCAAATACCTGGATACTTCTTCCCTCGAAAAGCTCAAAGGCTATTTTGCAACTGGTGAACTGCGCGTTCGTGCAGCAACCGCGATCAGCGCTAACGCAGCGGCGATCGTCAAAGAAGCAGTCGCTAAGTCCTTGTTGTATTCGGACATCACCCGTCCCGGCGGCAACATGTACACGACTCGTCGTTACGCTGCTTGCATCCGTGACCTCGACTACTACCTGCGTTACTCCACCTACGCAATGTTGGCTGGCGACCCTTCCATTCTCGACGAGCGCGTGCTCAACGGCTTGAAGGAAACTTACAACTCTTTGGGCGTACCCGTGGGCGCAACTGTGCAAGCCATCCAAGCGATGAAAGAAGTCACCGCTGGTTTGGTTGGTGCTGACGCTGGTAAAGAAATGGGCGTTTACTTCGACTATATCTCCTCTGGCTTAAGCTAGTTCTGAAAGGTGTCACGGGTAGGGATTCAGACTTTTCTGAAACCTGAAACCTGAAACTCCTTTTGTGAGGTGTTGGAAGTCTGGAATGAGTGTTAGCTCGTCAAAGGCTAGTCTGAGAAATGGTTTTAGCGATCTAACATTGATTCTCGACTTCCAGCCTTCCCACTATCAATCTTTGTTTACTATCTAAAAGATTTGCGATCGCTCTCTAAGGTCTGCACCTGCGCCGATCGGCGTTGACATCAAGAGATGCTGGGCCGCTAACTTTTTGAGAATTTCTCACCATCCATTAGAGTTTTGGTATGAGTTCGTGAATTCAAAACTCAAGACTTAAAGCTCAACACCGATCCTCAGCCTACTCAGGAGATTATAAGACCCATGAGAATGTTTAAGGTTACTGCCTGCGTTCCCAGTTTGACCCGCACCCGCACTCAACGGGAACTACAAAATACTTATTTTACCAAGTTGGTTCCTTATGACAACTGGTTCCGTGAGCAGCAACGGATTCAAAAGATGGGTGGCAAAATTGTCAAGGTTGAATTGGCGACAGGTAAAGCTGGCGCAAACACGGGCATTGCGTAGAGCCTGGGTTGAGTCTAATTAAATTTTCAATGTTTGCCAACTCTGAGCATTAGCTATGGAGGTCGATAAGACCTCCTTTTTTATGGTTTGAATACAATCTTCTGATATCAATTTAACGTCAGTTCGATGGGTTTTTTCGCTTCGTTCTCAGCGGCTTCAGCCCCCTAAATCCCCCAATCTGGGGGACTTCAAGCCAAAATTTCCGGTTCAAAGTCCCCCAATTTTGGGGGATTTAGGGGGCTTCCCGAATTCATAATCGAAGTGAACCACTTCTATCGAACTCACGTACAGTTTAGAGGGCATGAAAGTGCCGTGCCTCTACGAGGATCTGTCGTACTTGTTGATGAAATTGGCATAATTCAACTTCTTATCCTTGCCACACGCTAGAAAAAATACTTTTCACGGAGGCGGAAATGCGATCGAGATCTTCACTCAGCAGCGGCGGACAGTCTGACTGCTGCTTAAGCCTCGCTTCAAACAATCGTCTGCCTTCGTTAGAGATGAGATAAAGCGCGTAGGAGAGGTCACGATCGAGAACTTTTTCTCCTTTTAGCGCCTCGAATATGACTTTAAGTGACAGCAAAATCGATGTGACCTGACCCGGAATTGGCGGTTGACCTTGCTGCAATCGCCCCAAAAAGGCATCAGAACTTGGGTTTGCTTCGCTGCTTTGATCGATTAGCAAGCGACGAGCAGTTTCATAATCCACGATCGAGACGCTCTAGAAATGTTGACTGTTAAACTCTAGCCTAATCTTTAGCAACGATCGCGCGAGAGCATGACAGGTCGTACCGCCACAAAAAAGGGAGAGAACTTGAAATTGTTCTCTCCCTTTTTGCCTTCCGGCTCAGAGCCTTCTTGGAGTTTTTTGCGGAGCATTTGAGTTTGCTTCTTGAGTTGTCGTTGACGAGCAGAGCCGCCTTTACCTTTGTGGTTGCGCCCCTCACGGCGAGGAGACTCCCAGCGTTTGAGCATACGCGCCATATTTGCTTTCCTCGTGGTCTTGTCTAACTTAAGTCGATTTGTTCTTGTGAGGGCAGGAACACGCCTGCCCTCATCAACTTATTCTACTTCGCTAGTATCATCACTGTCATCAACGTCATCAACATTATCAGTGATCGTGTTGTCGCTTTCTAAATCAGTCTCGGTTGCAACGACATTATCAGCGATCGCATCGTCGCTTTCCAAAGCAGCTTCGGTTGCAACGACCTCGATCGCGTCGTCTCCCGGAACACCAGCCGGAACCACTTCTTCTTCACCCGTGAGCGGCACGATCGCAACGGCGGCGATCGCGTCGTCTTCATCGAGTCGCTGAACGCGCACTCCCGTTGCCGTTCGCGACTGAGATGAAATCGCATCGACCGCTTGCCGAATGATGATGCCTCGGTTGGTAATCATCATTAACTCAGCCCCTTCATTGACAATGTGCAAAGCGGCCAGCGTGTCGCCCTTTTTGCGGAACTTCGTCGCCACAGTGCCCATCCCGGCGCGGTTTTGGAGGCGAAACTGAATCACCGGAACTCGCTTTCCGTAGCCGCCTGTCGTCACAACCAAAATCCAAGGGCCTTCGGGAGTCTTGAGTTCTGAAGCGTCAAGTTCAGATGATTCCTCGCTGAGAATAACATCCTCATCGTTGAGTTCAACTTCCTCGTCGATCAGTCCGGCTGCTTGTGCTTGGGCGACATTTTCCACGATTTGACCGGGCAAAATCGCCATGCCAACGAGACTATCACCCTTGCGAAGCGCCATCGATCTCACCCCGCGAGTGGCTCTCCCTAACGGACGGAGTTGCTCGTGGTTGACGCGAAAGTGAATCGATCGACCCAAACTTGAGCCGATGATGATGCTGTCTTCAACACACGCCAACCGCACCCAGCGCAGTTGATCGCCTTCTTCGAGCGAGATCGCAATTAGCCCGTTTGAGCGAATGTTGCCAAACGCCGAGAGCGCTGTTTTTTTGATGTAGCCTTTGTTGGTCAACATCACCAAAAACACATTGTCACTGAATTCTGAAACGGGAATAATCGACGTGATTTTCTCATTGTGAGGAATGGGCAGCAGTTGCACGATCGGCATTCCTCGTGCCGTTCTCGATGCAGTGTGAATCTGGTAAGCTTTAGCGTGGTAGACAACGCCGCGATCGCTAAAGAATAGAATGCTGTCGTGATCGCAGCAAGTGAGGAAGTGTTCGACCGCATCATCTTCTTTGATGCGTGCGCCCGACTTGCCACGAGTGGCTCGACTTTGCGAATCAAACGCATCTACAGGCATCCGCTTGATATAACCCTGCTCGGTGAGCAGAATCACGGCTTTTTCATTCGCGATCAAATCGATGTCGCCGAGTTCGTCTTCAGACTGCTCGATCACCGTGCGGCGAGGAGTCGCTTGAGTGGCGCGTAGCTCTGTGATTTCGGTTTGAATGATTTCGAGAACCCGCTCACGTCGAGCCAGAATATCTTGAAGATCAGCGATCTGAATCTGTAAGTCTTCGTGCTCTTGCTGAATTTTTTCGGCTTCTAGAGCCGTGAGTCGGCGCAGTTGCATTTGCAAAATTGCGTCGGCTTGCGGCTCTGATAACTCGTAGGATTCAATGAGTTCTTGCTTGGCGGTCGGTGCATCGGCTGCTCCGCGAATGGTCGCAATGATACGATCGAGGTGAGAGAGCGCAATCAGCAGACCTTGCAGCAGATGATCGCGTTCTTCGGCTTTGCGAAGCTGATAGCGAGTCCGGCGTTCGATCGTCTCAATGCGGAAGTTTAAGAAGACTTCGAGAAAATATTTGATGGTCAACAACTGTGGCTCGTTGTTCACCAGTGCCAACATATTCGCCCCAAAGTTTGCCTGAATCGGGGTTTGCTTGTAGAGGTTGTTGAGCACCACACGCGGATAAGCATCGCGCCGCAGCTCGATCACGATTCGCATTCCGTCGCGATCGCTCTCATCGCGCACGTCAGAAATGCCATCGATTTTGTGATCATTAACCAGTTCGGCAATCTTCTCGATCAGCGATGCCTTATTGGTTTGATAAGGTAGCTCGGTGATGATGATGGCTTCGCGATCGGGCCTGCCGCGATGCTCAATGGTTTCGATCGAGGCAACGCCGCGCATCGTGATCGAGCCGCGCCCGGTCAGGTAGGCATCACGAATACCCGTTCGTCCCAAGATCTGCCCACCCGTAGGAAAATCAGGACCGGGGATGTACTGCATCAACTCCAGTTCAGTCAGGTCTGGGTTGTGAATCAGTGCGGTCAACCCGTCGATCAACTCGCCGAGATTATGCGGCGGAATGTTGGTGGCCATACCAACTGCAATCCCCGATGAACCATTGAGCAATAGTTGAGGCAGCCGTGCAGGTAAAACAGTCGGCTCTTGCTGAGATCCATCAAAGTTATCGGCAAAGTCAACGGTTTCAGATTCAATGTCTCGCAGCAGCGCATTGCTCGTAAGAGTCGTCAAGCGACATTCGGTGTATCGCATTGCGGCGGGGGGATCGTTGTCGATCGAGCCAAAGTTGCCGTGACCATTGATCAGGGGCGATCGCATTGAGAAGTCTTGCGCCATTCGCACCAGGGCATCATAGACTGCGGTGTCGCCGTGAGGGTGATATTTACCTAGCACTTCGCCGACCACACGCGCACATTTACGGAAGGGACGCTCAGGGGTTAAGCCTAATTCGTGCATGGCATAGAGAATGCGACGATGCACTGGCTTTAAGCCATCTCTGGCATCTGGCAGTGCCCGACCCACGATCACGCTCATGGCGTATTCCAGGTACGATCGCTGCATCTCGCCTCGGAGATCGGTGGGAACGATCCGTTCTGTAGGTATCTCCTGGGAGAAGGTCATAGGGTGAAAAACTCCGAAAATGCAAGCTTGGATTTGACGATCGACACAGATAGCTAAAACCCAACGGTTGAGCGATCTAAACTAGTGCCGATTATTACTAGGATTTTAACATATCGGGGCATTGGTCGGAGTAGCTGAGTATCATCAGACACATAGGCTTATCTACGGGTCGAAAGATCCAATTCTAGTAGCTGAAATGCAGGTTGAAAAAGTTATTTTTATACAGGAATTCAGTTCCTAAAATAAAGCCTGTATCCTTCTACTATCAAGCCATTGCCCGATTAGACAATTAGAAGTTGTGCGGTGGCTAATTCAATTTACGAGATTGACTAGAATGTATTTTTTGATCAACGCTCGATTCTAGGGTTTCAACAGTCAAAATAGAACGAATTTTTAGCCTTTATTTTAGCGATCGCCCGACCTAAATCTTATGACGTTCCCTATCATTTACTCCGATCAATTCTTGCTCCACGAAACAGGCTATTTTCACCCTGAAAAACCGGAGCGTTTGACGGCAATTCAGCAGGCACTCAAAGCGGCATCTTGGGCCGATCAGTTGGACTGGCGGGAACCCACTTCAGTTGAGGAACGATCGCCGCTGGCTTTTGTGCATCAAGCCCACGATCGCCGCTATGTAGAAGCCGTTCGGCAGTTAGCAAATCGGGGCGGCGGTCACATTGATGGCGATACGCCCGTTTCTCCGCGCAGCTTTGAAGTGGCGCTGCTGGCAGTCAACGCCTGGATCGATGGGGTGATTTCAACCCTGACCACTGGAGAGCCGAGCTTTGTGTTAGCGCGTCCGCCCGGACATCATGCCGTCTCTGATTTGGGCATGGGATTTTGTCTGTTGAGCAATGCGGCGATCGCGGCTCTCTATGCTCTCGATCATGGCGCAAATCGCGTCGCTATTCTCGATTGGGATGTGCATCACGGCAATGGCACGCAAGCGATCGTCGAGACTAATCCCAACATCGCCTTTTGCTCACTGCACGAGTCGCCCCAATATCCCGGCACAGGCAGCGCAACCGAGCGAGGCTTTCACGACAATGTACTGAATTTGCCGATGGCAGCGGGGAGTACGATCGCCGATTATCAGCCTCTATTTGAGTCGAAAGTTATGCCGTTCTTAACTGACTTTCAACCTGATTTGCTAATTGTCAGTGCGGGCTACGATGCCAATCACGATGACCCGCTCGCTAACATTTCGCTTCAGCCCCAAGACTATGGCGTGTTTACAGACTATTGCTTGACGCTAACTCGGCGAATCGTCTTTGGGTTAGAAGGTGGCTATGACTTAGATGCACTGGCTCGATCGGTGGTGGCAACGGTCGATCGGTGCCTGATCTAGAGATAGACGCGCGAAAGCATAATTGGAACTAAGCTATCAATACTAACGACAAAGCTCTTTGAATGCTAAAAGTTTCAGCAGAATAAAGATTATGCAACTCCAAATCGAATGCAACAACTTACTCCGTAGCCGTGAACTCTGCTGTCTGTGCGAACAATCTTTTGAATGCAAAGAAGCACGAGTGATTGTTTGCAACGATCAAGGACTCGGATGTGGCAATGCTTGCCCTGAGTGCATCAGTCAAGGCTTTAGTTGGGTTAAAGCTCAGTTTGAGCAATTGGATCGCTCTCAGAAAACAGTGCTGAATTATCAGAGAAAGCCGCAGGAGATTGTGATCGGGGCATTGCGATCAGTTTTACAGATCGAAAGTCAACCTGACACTCGAAATCTGTCTTCACTCCTTGATGATTAGATGATTTTGAGCGTCTACCACGATCGCGCCTTGCTGCTGAAGCTTGCCCAAAAGACGAGTGATCGTGACTCGCGTTGTGCAGCAAGCACTGGCAAAATCTTGATGAGTTAGCCGCACTCTTAATCGGGTTCCTTGCGCGATTGGCTGCCCGATTTCTTGCTTGAGCAGTGACAGCAACCGATTTAAACGGTCTTGCACTCGCAGTTGCCCATAAATTGCTAAGAATCCTTCTGTTTGTCTAAGACGCTGATTAATTGACGGCAGCAGCGCTTGAGCGAGACGAGGTGATTGAGAAATCTCAGTGAGTGGAATTGACACCAGTTGCACATTGGCAAACGCGATCGCTTGATAAGTCTGAAGTGAGGTAAAGCTCGACCCAAACACCATGCTATCGGTGGCTAGCCCCACCAGCATCTCGTCGCCACTGTCAGATAACGTGGTCAGTTTCACCAAGCCTTGAGCTACTAGCCACAAAGCTTGCGTATCCAGCGGAATCACTTCGCCCTTGGTGTAAGTCTGCATCGATCGGTCTTGAAAGGGCGTATGGTCAGTTTGCTCTAAGGCAGCTTCGGCTCGCTTGCGTTCGGTAACGTCGCGCACGAGCCAGCGCAAAAGAGGCGCATCGTCAGGGTGGCGAATCACGTCTGCTGTGAGCAGGGCATTAAACACCTCATTTGAGTGCCGTTGCAGTCGCACATAAGCATCCACATGATCGCGCTGTGCAAGCTGAGAAAGTTTGGCTCGAAACAACGGACGATCGTCGATCGTCACCACGCTAACGAGAGGTTTGCCAATTAAAAATTGCTGCTGTCTCAGAAGCAGTGCCACCGCAGCGCGGTTTGCCTCGCGAATGTTGCCCCCCAAGTCGGTGACAAGATAAGCGTCAGGCGCAAACTCAAATAAGTTTTGATAGCGTTGGCGCTCGGCTTCGGTGCGGTTGCGGGCGATCAGAAGCTCTTCATTTTGGCGAGTTAGCTCCTCCATGGCAACTTGCAATTCTTCGGAGGCGACTCCTAATTCTTTGAGTGCAACAGGCAATAATTCGGGCGATGGAATAGGGGTCGCGTTTGCATCATCACAGAGAATCGACAAACGACCATACATCGTCTCAACTTGCTGACTCAAGAGATTGATGTTCATTTTTGTCTGCTTAACTTTCGATCTTAGTAGGATAGAAAACTTGAACTATTACCACAACTACCCAAAATGGTGATCTTAAGAATCTTTGTGTTGGAAATCACACGCTGACTTCATAACGGTCTTGCCGCTATTTCACGATTTACTCCTCGAAACTAAGATAACCTGAGTTCGATAAAGCTTTTCGCTGCGGTTGCAAATCTGGGTTGCCCCCTAAATCCCCCACTTTGGGGGACTTCAAGCCCAGGATTTAGGTTCAAAGTCCTCCAATTTTGGGGATTTGGGGGGCTGAAGCGCTGAATAACGCAGTGAGAGAACTCATCGAACTGACGTTAAGAAAAAGCCCTTAAAGAATCTGTGCAAATAAAAACCTCTAGAGGGTTTAGCTCTAGAGGTCGGACAGTTAAATGCTGAATGCTAGATACACAGCCGATTCTCTCAATTTCGGAAAAATTCAAATATTTATTTTATGACTCGATTAGTTAGCATCGCAAGGCTTTGTTCTTTCTAGCAATGCAATCACGGCTAACTCTTCCGATCGCAGCGCATAGGCATCTTCTGCCACCACGTTTACAAATTGCTGCATCACCTCATGCAGAGACGCATCCAGATAAGCCTCTAAAACGGCGGGATGCACATAATATTTTCGACAGGTTGCCGGACGGTTGCCCAAGTAAGACGCAACTGTTTTAAGCGCTTCTGAGATGTTCTTTTTAGCGGCGGTTTGCGAGGTGAAGATTCCGATTTCGACCAGGTGCGAGGCTGCTAAAACGGTGCCTGCCCAAGTGCGAAAGTCTTTTGCTGTAAAGTCATGACCCGTGATTTCTCGCAAATAATCGTTGACATCGGTTGACGTAATGTCTTGAGAGTGACCGTCTTCAGCGATGTATTGAAACAACTCTTGACCCGGAATTTCTTGACAGCGCTTGACGACTTTTGCGAGCCGCCGATCGCTCACCTCAATATCATGATCAACGCCGCTCTTGCCCCGAAACTGAAACTGAATTTTAGACCCGTGAATCTGCACATGTTCATGGTGCAGCGTTGTAATGCCATAAGAATGATTGGTCTTGGCATATTCTTCGTTGCCTACGCGAATGCGAGTTAGCTCCATTAACTTGACGATCGCCGCCAGCACTTTCGACTTCGGCAACCCCGGCTTTGATAAATCGTGATCCAATCGTCTGCGAATGTCAGGCAACGATTGGCTAAACGCAATCATGCGCGTAAACTTTGTTTGATCGCGAACCGATCGCCACAAAGGATGATAGCGATATTGTTTGCGTCCTTTTGCGTCGCGCCCCGTCGCCTGCAAGTGACCATTCTTAAACGGGCAAATCCACACATGATCGTAGGCAGGTGGAATAGCCAGCGACTCAATCCGATGAATTTCGTCAGAGTCACGCACCGTCTTGCCATCTGCCCCTACATAAGAGAAGCCTTTTTTGCTCGATCGCTGCCGTTCAATTCCAGGAATGTCATCCGCGACATATCGCAACCCGACTGCTTCAGCCGATTTTACTGGGTTGGTTAAAACTTCAGCAGAGATTTCGATTTCGATCTCGTCTTCTACACGCTGCTGGTTAACTTTAAGCTGCATGAGTGGTTCGTTGAGAAACTATAGTGTCTTATACATTCACCCTAAGCAATCTGAGATAATCTGAATTCTGCACAGCAGCATAGGTATTGAAGATGGTTGGGCAGAATTTTGAACTGCGATCGCACCTTTAAATTGGTTAGTTGCCGCTCACGGAAATTCTTTGCGATCGATTATCATGACCCTTGATCGCCTCCGACACGATCGCGAATCTAGAGAACTCGCAGCCGAAGTCTCCATCGTCCATAACATCGACGCAGCTAACAAACTTGTTTTGATTGAAGACTATGCAAATCAATCTTCCTGACGTTTTGGCAGAAGTGACCGCCGCCTTTGAGCGCTATGAAGCCGCTCTGGTAGACAATGATGTCACCACGCTGCATGAAATGTTTTTAAACAGTCCTCACACGATTCGCTATGGCGTGGCTGAAAACCTGTATGGCTATGACAAGATTGCGGCATTTCGCGATGCCCGTTCGCCGATCAATCTCGATCGGATTTTACGAAACACGACGATCACGACTTACGGGCAAGATTTTGCCACTGCCAATACAG
>JAYVFW010000270.1:0-12735 GCA_043772715.1 Phormidesmis sp.
GAGATCCAACAATGGTTTACGTCGAGAATTTTATTCATGCAGGAGGTCTATTAATGATTTGCATCAACTTAACTCAATAGATGAGTTGGCAATCCATCAATGCTGACTTGATTCTTTTCTTGCCAATATTGTTGGAGTCCGTCTTCACCTTTTTTTTCAGCCCAGCGAATCATTGTTTCTCGCTCTCCTCGATACTCATAAAATGGCACACCATTACCGCAAGAAGTTTGGGCAGACTCAACGCTTAACTTGATAATTTGCCGGGTGCCTGGAGTGGGAAGAAATAAGCGATTGAAATCTTTCCATTCAGCATCTCTAGGGCGAATCACGCTGCCTTGCCCATAGAGACGCAAAATCAAGGGCTGCTGCGTGAAACTGCAAAACATGATCGTCATCCGTCCATTTTCGATCAGATGGGCGCTGGTTTCGTTGCCGCTTCCAGTCAAGTCGAGATAGGCGACGGTATGGGAATCAAGACAGCGAAAAGAATCGATT
This sequence comes from Phormidesmis sp., assembly GCA_043772715.1. Classification (GTDB taxonomy): domain Bacteria; phylum Cyanobacteriota; class Cyanobacteriia; order Leptolyngbyales; family Leptolyngbyaceae; genus Phormidesmis_A. The sequence continues at coordinate 496 of JAYVFW010000270.1, forward strand.
CCTTTAGGCGAGAGGTTGACCCGTCCCTGAGTTGGGGCAGATGCCGTAAAAAACATCTGCTGTTCAGCAATAAACTTTTGCAGCGGTTCGGTGAGTTCGTGATAAAACTTTGCCACGGTGAGACGCGATGAAGAGCGAGGCGATAGATAGAACCGATCGCCGACTCTACTTTACTCTGCGTGGAGCGCGATCGCAGCTCTCAGGTCGCGATCGCCCACGTTCTTCAGCTCTCCGTTACTTGATGTCCTGCCGCCGTGATCAATTGCTTAAAGGTTTCTTCGGAGGCTTTTGCTTCGATCGTCACTGTTTTGTTAGCAACATCGATATCGACCTTGGCATCTGGTTCAGCCGTCAAAATAGTTTCTTTAATTTCTTTTGCAATTGCAGGATTATCAAGGCTTGGAACGTGCAGCTTTAACGCCATTAGATTTACCGTAAACAGTTTCTCATTGTGAGTCCTCTCATTCGACTTGTTGCCCCGTCTTAAGACATATTTCCGATCGTAAATGCTTCCGGATGCGGAATTCATAGGATTGTAGTAAGCAAATCATCAATGTCGGATGAGCAAATGCTTCAGGATACGGAACTTATAGGATTGTCGTAAGCAAATCATCAATATTTGATGAGCAAATGCATAAATAGCCGCGTTGAAACCTACTTTAAAGCCATTGCTCTCAGAAGAGATTAAGCCATGAAGATGAGATCCCTCAGTCGTAGCGTTATCCTAAGCAGCCTGTTAGGAGTTGTGTGGATGATGCCTGCCACGGCGCAACAAGCCATGCTGACCCGTGGCGAAGTCTATAAACTGATCAACAACGTGCAACTGCTGCTCAACAATCGATCGCCGCGTTCTGCCAGAGTCTCAGATGTGATGGTGCCGCAAGATGCGCTTCGCACGGCAAGTCGATCGAAAGCCGAATTGCTGTTCAACGAAGGCTCTTTGGCTCGAATCGGCTCAAACGCAGTTTTTCGCTTTATTCCAGGGCTGCGGGGCTTTCAGCTCAGAAATGGGACGGCGCTGATCATGAGTCCGCCGACGACAGCATCGACGCGCATTGAGACGCTAGAAGGTCAGGCAGTCGCTGAGATTCCGGCTAGCTCGCCGCCAGGTTCGACCGCCACAAATGTCCTAAGTCTGGCGATGGTGATTCAAGTCGATGGCGCGACGCAAAAAACGGACTTTTATAACCTCACCAGTCTGCCGATCAAAATCACCGATTCTAAAGGCAACTTTTTGTTTATCAACGGCGGACAAACCGTATCCGTTCTTAAAGGCACGTTAGGAGAGGTCAAAACCTTTGACTTACGGACGTTTTATAAAACGAGTGGGTTAGCTTTGGGCTTAGGTCCGGGACAAGAAGCGATCGTGCTACAAGAAGCGCCCCCCGTTCAGCAGACCTTAAAAGCAGTCAGAACGGCAACTCTAGCGACTTTAGATTTGCAAACTAGAGCGATCGAAGGACTCTGCACCCTCAACGCCAGAGGAGGAGCTAGCACCCTAGCGACCAATTGCATCACCACAAATTCAGACGACCCGCTGCGAGGATATCTCGATCGTCGTGACGTGGTGACTCCGGTGCCCGATCGCCCCACGCCTCCCCCGCAAACGCCGCCGATCGTTCCGCCAACACCGCCGACTGTTCCTCAAACTCCGCCCGTTGTAACGGTGCCGACAAATCCGAATACTCCACTCCCCAGCAACACGGGAGTTGTAGTGCAGCAGCAAGGTAACGGCAATCAAATACCGTCACCCGCCAATCAGTTGCCCGTGACTCGCTAGTCCACTGATTCAACGTTATTCTCACCCGGATGATTGATTATGCGTGCCTCCTCGATCGCTCTTTGTGTGTTTGCGATGCTTGGCAGTTGTGGGGTTTCTTCCGCGATCGCTCAGGCTGCTCCCGATTTAACGGTGCCAACCCGTCCGCTTCCAACCAATCCAGATCCGTCGGCATTTCCATCAGACTTGACATCGCCTGAATCAGAGATCAAACCACTTGACCCGGAAGACACCAAATCAGAAATCGGTGAGATTCAGATTCTCAATACTCCCGCTTCTGCAACGGCGGCGCGTCGTCAGCCTGATGTGCAGCTATTATTGCGTTCTTCAGCATTTTCTAGCTCTAACATTACATCCCTCAGTGCGTTTAGCCCCAGCGACACGGTGTTTATCAATAGCGGATTGCTGTTAGCCACCCCAAAACTGGGTGAAACGACTCGCCTAATTGCGTCTGCTGGCGGCGGATTGTTACGGTTTGCCAATCGCGGCGACTCGAACTATAACCTGCTGAACTTTAATGTGGCAGTGCAGCAGCGAATCGCGACTGGAACCTATGGTCAACTGGGCTGGGTGCAAGAAAATCTCTATCGCGCAGACAGCGGCGATCGGCTTTTGCAAGATAATTCTGTCCAATTTATTTTGGGTCGGCAAGATCAGCTTGGGCAACAGTTGCGACTCGATTCGTTTTATGAGTTGAGAGCTAGTTTTACCAATCCCAACGATCAAAATCGCGTCGCGAATACATTGGGCGCTCGACTGCGCTATGACATCACGCCCAAACTGCAAGGCGCATTAGATTATCGACTCACTTTTAAGAATTTTACTCAGGTCGATCGCGCTGACACCGAGCATCAGATCAGTGCGCTGGCAATCTACAACATTAACCCTGACGTGTTTGTTGCGGGTAACGTGTCTTATTTGTTTGGGCGGTCTTCGAGTGCGGCGATCGACCTTGACAATCTCTCGATCGGCATTAGTCTCGGCTGGAACGTGCCCCTATTTTGAATTGTTTTGTTGGGTTGGGGCACGGCAAGCCATGCCTCTACGGGATTTCTATGCCCGTAGATTAACGTCACTTCAATGAGGTTTTTCGCTTCGTTTTGAGCAGCTTCAGCCCCCAAAATTGGGGGATTTAGGGGGCAGCCCGGATTGGCAACCGCAGCGAAAAGCTTCATCGAATTCACGTTAAATTAAACCTCGACGGGCATTTTCTCTTCAGCGACTCGCGTTTCTTCTCTGGGGGGCTGTCCTACTGTCTCTCGATGGGTGATCAATCGTGCGCCTCGATTGCGAGTGAAATAATTCCACCCCCACTGAATCATCACGATCAGCTTGTTATCAAACTCGATCAAATAGTAAATGTGAGCAACCACCCACACAAACCAGGCGATCATTCCAGAAAAGCGAATGAACCCTAAATCCACAACTGCCGCATTTTGTCCAATCACCGCCAAACTGCCGACTTCAAAATAAGAAAAGGCGGGCAGCGTTTTTTCTTGGAAGCGTTTTTGAATCAGTTTGGCAACATATTCGCCCTGCTGCATCGCCACTGGTGCGACTCCGGGCAGCGGCTTGTCACTTTGGTGAGCAAAGTGCGCCAGATCGCCAATCACAAAAATGTTGGGATGGTTTGGCAAACTTAAATCAGGTTCGACGATCACGCGCCCCGATCGGTCAAGGCTTGCCCCCGTCTGTTTTGCCAACACTTCGCCCATTGCCGAGGCTTTCACACCCGCAGCCCAAAGAATCGTTTGAGAAGGAATTTGCTCGACTCCGCTTTCGCGCTCGATCGTCACCTGATGATTGGCAATATTAGTGACTTTGGTTTTGGTTTGCACAGTGACTCCGCGCGCGGTCAGCGTTTCTTCTGCTTTGGCTGACAGATCAGGTGAGTAGGGCGGCAAGATGCGATCGAGTCCTTCGAGCAGCAAGATCCGCGTTTCGGTGGTGTCGATGCTGCGAAAGTCTTCTTTTAAAGTGTTGTATGCCAGTTCAGCGATCGCACCCGCTAACTCGACTCCGGTTGGGCCACCACCCACCACCACAAACGTCAACCAGGCTTTACGTTTTTCAGGATCGGTTTCCTTCTCAGCGGCTTCAAACGCCATAAAGATCCGGCGACGCATTTCTAAGGCATCTTCAACGGTTTTTAGTCCCGGTGCGTTGTCTTTCCAGTGTTCGTTGCCGAAATAGTGGTGGCTGACCCCGGTTGCCACAATCAGCGTGTCATAGGGCAACTCTTGTTCGCGGAGTTTCACAATTTGCCGATCGGGGTCAATATCTGCGACTTCCTCCATCAGCACGCTGGTATTTTTGCTGCGGCTGAGAATCGATCGCAGCGGCGAAGAAATGTCAGCCGGGGAGAGCGTTCCGGTCGCAACCTGATAGAGAAGCGGTTGAAACAAATGAAAGTTGCGCTTGTCAACGAGCGTGACCTCAACAGGGGCGCGGCGCAGCGCTTTTGCGGCATACAATCCGCCAAATCCGCCACCGATGACGACGACGCGATGCTGGGGTGGCTGTTCAGTTGTGTTGTCCATTAGTTATCTATGCAAGGGAATGGAGCGGTCGAGCAGAGGCCGAAACGAGTGTTTGACCAAGCAGTCAACGGAAAGGCATTTCTGCTCACGAGTCAACTGTCGAGCAAGTGACGTACTTAATTTGTTTCTACTAGTCTAATCAGCCTTTTCAGGGATCTGAGTAGCTCTCGTTACGGGGATCAAAGAATTTCTTGAAAAACGACGATCGGCGAACTTGCTAACTACTCTTTGAGTTAGTAGACCTCCTGCACGAATAAAATTCTCGACGTAAACCACTTTTAAATCTCGCCCCCTAACCCCCAATTCTGAGAGAACCGGAGTTCAAAGTCCCCCAGAATGGGGGATTTAGGGGGCGTTCCCGGATTCATGCAGGAGGTCTAATTTCTAATGATGACGGAGAACGTGCCAGAACGGGATAGTGTCCATTTTTAGCGCTCTCTACTGGGGAGTTTGATAGTCTCGTAGAGAAATGCAACTGAATCTTTTGTTGCTCAAAGTTTCCATTCCTCTACCCGGATAAAGCTATGAAAAAATATGGTGTTAATCAAGACGCTCCAACGACTGCTTGGGTCATTCAGGGCTGGGTTTCCTTTGTGCTTTCAATATCAGCAACCTCCTTTGGAATCCTCAATCTCCCAGCAGATGGATGGGTTAAAGGTTACATGGGAATGGGCGTTTTGTTCTCAGTAGGTTCAACTTTTAGTTTGGCAAAAACATCTCGTGATGTTCATGAGTCGAAGCGCTTAATTTCTAGAGTCGATGAAGCCAAGCTCGAAAAAATATTGACCGAACACGATCCCTTCAACAAATAACTTCAGGAATTAGGGGGCAGCGAGGTGAAGCAGAAAAGACATCTCCAGGACGATCGCGCTTGCTACCAATCTTGAATAGAATGATGCTTGAGATCCTCTGATTTTTGCAACCTGTGCCGTCACCCCGCATGACCCAGCCGCCCCTTCCGCCCCGCCGATCGCAAACCCTCTTGGGCAATCTGACTCAAGCGGTGCAAACGCTCACCAAGATTAACTTCTCAAAGCTGCGGCTCAAGCCCAATGCTCAAGTGCCAGAGCTTTTGGTGCAAGAAGCAGATGCCCCTAAAGCAGACAAGTTTCCGCTGCTGGGCGATCGCTACTTATTAGGGCGCAGTTCTAAGTCTTGTGACATCGTGGTGCGAAATCCGGTGGTCAGTCAGGTGCATCTGTCACTGCATCGGCAGCGGCGGCACAAACTTTTAGGGCTATTAGGGCGAACTCGGTTTGAGCTACGAGACGAAAACTCGACCAATGGCGTTTATCGAGGCAAGCGCCGCCTCAAGTCAACGACGCTTTATGACGGAGATGTTTTGTCGCTAGGTCCACCCGAGTTGGCGGCAGCGGTGCGATTGCAGTATGTCGATCCCCGCCCCTGGTATGTGCGGGCGATTCGACAGGGTTTGTTTGGGGTAAGTGGGGTGACGGCTCTAGCGGTGCTGGCGATCGGGCTTGAGTGGCAACGATTCAATGTCTATCCGCTGCCCGTGTCGGTGCAGGGCCCGGTTGTAGTTTTTTCTAGAGAAGGGCAAACCCTCCGCACTCCACGCACCCAAACCCACGCCGAACTGCCAGGGCTGGGTGAATTTTCACCCTACTTGCCGAGAGCCGTTATCGCCTCTGAAGACTCTCGCTATTATTGGCATCTGGGCGTAGACCCGATCGGCACGCTTCGCGCCTTAATCGCCAACATTCGGGGAGGCGAGATCCGCGAAGGAGGCAGCACCGTCACCCAGCAACTCGCTCGAAATCTGCTGAGTGAATATGTCGGTCGTCAAGATTCGGCGGGTCGCAAGATTCGAGAAGCGATCGTCGCGCTCAAACTCGAAACGGTGTACAGCAAAGAATTTTTGCTCAGAACTTATTTGAACCGAGTTTATCTAGGCAGCGGTATTTATGGCTTTGAAGACGCGGCACAGTTCTATTTTGGCAAATCAGCCAAACAATTGAGCCTCGCAGAATCGGCAACCTTAGTCGGCATTTTGCCCGCACCCAACAGTTTTAACCCGGTGCGGAACTATAAAGCCGCGATCGAATACCGCGATCGTGTGATTAGCCGCATGGCAGAGCAAGGTGCAGTGTCTCAAGAAGATGCTCAACGCGCTCGGCGATCGCGGATCGAAATCAGTCCCAAAGCGCGGCAAGAACTGCAAAGCACGATCGCCCCTTATTACTACAGCCATGTTTTTAACGAGCTAGAAGATCTGCTGGGTAGCCAGCTTGCTCAAGAAGGCAACTTCATTGTGCAAACCGGGCTCGACACCCAAATGCAAACCAAAGCCGAAACGAGTTTGCGAAGCGCGATCGCCAACAATGGAGCCAGTGCCGGATATTCTCAGGGATCGCTAGTGACGATCGACGCAAAAACAGGCGAAGTGCGCTCAATGGTCGGCGGCTATGACTATCAAGAAAGCGAATTTAATCGCGTCACGCAGGCCCATCGCCAACCCGGTTCGACCTTCAAAGTCTTTGCCTACACTGCCGCGATCGCTCAAGGCATTCCACCTAGCACTGCCTTCTCTTGCTCGCCTCTAAACTGGAGTGGACAATATTATGAAGGCTGTCACAGTGGGGGCGGCAGTCTCGATATGTATACCGGAGTGGCACAATCAGAAAACGTGATTGCGCTGAGAGTCGCGCAAGAAGCTGGCTTGGGCAAAGTCGTCGAAATTGCCAAAAAAATGGGCATCCAGTCGAAGCTAAACCCGGTGCCAGGGTTGGTGCTGGGTCAAAGTGAAGTCACGCCTCTAGAGATGACAGGAGCCTTTGCGGTGTTGGCAAATCGAGGCATTCGCACACGACCCCACACCATTAGCCGCATTTTAGACAGCAGTGACTGCCCCGATCTCAAAGACCTCAAAACCTGCCGGGTCATTTACGACGCTCAACAAGATGGCGGCGCAAACGAAACCGTGCTTGAGCCAGCCGTCGCCGACACGATGACAACGCTTTTGCAAGGTGTCGTGCAAAGCGGCACCGGGAGAAGCGCAGCGCTGGGGTTGGGGGAAGCCGGGAAAACAGGCACGACTAACGACAACGTTGATTTGTGGTTTATTGGCTATGTGCCGAGTCGATCGCTCGTCACAGGTGTTTGGCTCGGCAACGACAACAACGCTCCCACGGGCGGCAACAGTGGGCAAGCGGCTCAACTTTGGGGCAGCTATATGAAGCAAATTGTGCAGTAAGTCGATCGCCGATTCACTCAAAAAGGTGATGGTTTTAGCTGAAATCTTTCTGCTAAGAATGATAGGTAGGACTTACGCAAACCTCGGAGGTTTTAACCAAGAATTAAGCATCGTGATCGACAGAGTGGCTTAAACCTCCGAGGTTTTGACCCAAAAGACGATTTGATAGCGTGTCAAAATCTAGCCAACAAGTCGTCAACGTGTAGGCGAAATGTGTCAGTGAATACCCGTTTCACCCTCTATCTGGCTTGGGGTGGATTGCGAAAAATCTTCTCAAAATCTTTAATGATGTACGAACGCTAATCAAACAAACCATTATTGCAAGATAGCTAGAAATCTATGAATTTTTGGGTGCAGCCATCAAAGCAAAATTTAACTCGATCGCAGCGAGGAACAGAATATGTTTCCCAAGCAGCGATCACTCCGTTTAGAATGATCCCGCCTGAGCGCGTGGGCATAAACGGCGAATATGATCACAGTGGATTAGCCAATCGGGTGATGTTGACGTTTCGAGAGCAGTTTGAAACGATCGAGATTGCTCAATTGAGCGTGCTTCAACGCGGCAAAGTCATTATCTTTTTGGGTCAAATTTCTAACTGGCAACTGTTAACTCGTTTGGTCAGCGTTGCATTATCTGTTCAGGGCGCATCAACTGTCGAAACCCACGGTCTGCTGATTTTAGACAAAATAAAAGTCAGCTAACAATCTCATATTCTACGTGGTAAGTTTCGAGCAAATCGCAGGTTTCGTGATCGGTAATGTTTGTGTCGCTGAGTTCCAAACTATAAAACTCTAAAGCACTGGCATCAAAGTGTGGTCCGGCGTGCCAAGTGCCCACGTTTAGCTTAATAAAGCAACTGCCCGGAATGCGGAAGGCTTTGAGACTTTCTAGATCAGGATGGTCGCTGACCCCTGTGGCAACAGCCATCAGCCAATCTTTGCCGTTGAGCGATCCCAAACACTGAGTACAGCGCAGATGGCGAGTAATGTGGTGAAATTTGCGACCCCGATCGCGCAATCGCATCATATAAAACCGCGGAATGCCGTTTTGAATTTGGAGTTGAGCATCGCGATCGTCATAGGGTTTGCCATCTTCTGAAGCGCTAATCACCTGACCATAGGGTCGGAAGCTTTCGGGCGTAATCAGCGTTGCCTGAAGCCGTTGAAGGGAGTCGGTATCCATGATAAGAACCCGTCTCTAGAAAGACGTTGGCACAGCCCATCCTTTGTAGCATTCTTAGTGCTTCACAGTTTTGAGAGGATAATTTTTATGGTCAGCGCTCGTCAAATTTTCAATGATTTTCGTCGAATCGTGGTTTCTGCTTTGCTGGTGAGTCTGTTGTGGTTGGTTGCGGCTCCAGCTCAGGCAGGCTATGCCCCTGGTGCGCCTGAAAGCCCCAGTGAAAAGCAAAAAACTCTTTATGAAGGCAAGCGCAATGTGGTGAACAGCCCAGGCGAACCTGCAACGGTTAATAAATCGACCAACGCAAACGCTTCAACCGCTGCGTCTAAAACTTCAGAAACCGTCAAAGCCGATCGCACCGGAAACGCGATCGAGCAATTGGGCGATCGGATTAAAGATACCTTCGAGAACTTTAAAGAGCGAGTTGACTAATCAACGCTGAACAGGGTGCTGACCATAAAACGGCAGCACCTCTGACCAGTCGGGGCGGTTTCCTTGTTGCCAAAGTTGGTGGGCGAGTGTAAGCACACTGTTAACTCGTCCACCTTGGTCAGCTTCTGCCTCAATTAATTGATAGGGCGTGTCCCAATTTGAGAGCATCTGCTGCCAATCTGCGCTAGTGAGTACGAGATCTGGAACTAAAGCCGTTAACCCTACTGAAGAAATTTGATAGATTGCGGCGTATAGCTCTCCGCGCTGGGCTGGCATTTGCACGGCGATCGTACCTTCTCCGGCGTGAATGTGGGCGATCGCGGCTAAACTTGACACGCCAAATAATGGAATCTGTAATTGCTGCGCCAAGGTTCTCGCTGTGACTACACCGATGCGCGTTCCGGTAAAGCCGCCGGGTCCGGTTGCGACGGCGATAAACGCTAGATCTGTCCAAGTCTGCGGAGCCAAAAAATTGGATAAAGACTGATGCAAATGGGTTGAAAGATCGCGTCCTAGTTGCCAAACCTGTTGGCGTGAGTCACCTCTAAAGTTGCTAATTGCCAACCCCAAGTCAGGGCTGCTGGTGTGAAGAGCGATCGCGTAGCGTGATTGATTCAGCAATGCGGGTTTCAAAACAATGATTTGCCCTTCATTATTGCATTGTGAATATCATTAGATGTTCACAAAAGCGTTCTCAATTTGAGAAAGTGGCTTCTTTAATTTCACCCGATTTTCCAAATACTTGAGCAGGCTGTTGAGTAGATGAAACCACCAGCGCTCCCGCATTTCCTGCCCGTAAGATAATTTGCTGGTCTGCTGTCCAGGTTTGACGAGTGCCTTCAGGTAAAACGCCCTCAAACTCCAGCTTTCCATCAACCTCGATCGAGATCCAGGCACGATCGGTCATTAAGATCGAAACCGTGACGGGCAAGTGAGGAGCCACGATCGTCTCATTTTGAGAGGCGGGTTTTGCAAAATCTTGAGAACGATAATGTGGCGAAGAAACGGCACGAAGGACGCTGATCAAAAATATTGGCAGACTCAACACAATCAGTGCCGCCGGAAATGACCAATTGCTGATTCTCAAATGCTGGCGTGAGGTCGCACAGGTTCCCTGCACCCGACGCGTTCGCACCGCTCCACTTGCAGCAGTCGCTAAGGGTTTTGCTGGCTCAACATCTAGCGCGATCAGTGGATTGACTAAAGCTTCAGCAATGGTTTTCCAGGGTGTCGTCGGCTCAACTGAATTGCTCAATTCAGTTTGTGGAGTGGGCGATAAATCAGCGATCGCTGATTCTGCTGATCGATAGCGGCGGTTGGTCGCACTTTCTAGCAGGGTGTCTAAAACTTTTCCTAAGCGATCGCTGACGGAATGAGTCAGATAATCACGCCAGATCCACTGTCCTTCGGTGCCATCAAATAGATCAAAGGGCGACATTTGGGTAAGTAGATGAATGCAAGTTACGCCCAAACTGTAGAGATCGCTAGAAAACACCGCCTTGCCTCTAATTTGCTCTGGCGCGGTGTATTCTGCGCTGCCAATCATCGTTCCTGTTTTGAGCAAAGCCGTTCCGGTGACAAACTTTGCAGCCCCCAAATCTACCAAAACGAGAGCGCGATCGACCCTGCGGCGAATAATATTGGCAGGCTTTATATCACGATGAATCACATGATGGTGATGAATAAACTGCAAGACTGGCAGCAAATCTTGCAGGAGTTGACGAATCTGATCTTCAGTAAACGCCCCCATTTTTAACTCTTGTTCTAAAGTTTGTCCATCAATCCATTCTTGAACTAAATATTGATGATGATCTTGTTCCAAATAAGCCAGCAGTGTCGGAATTTGAGGGTGATCTCCTAGCTGCTCTAAGCGATGTGCTTCTTGTTGAAATAGCGGAGAAGCGGTTTTGAGCAGATTGGCATCCTGCTGCTGCGGAAAAAACTGTTTAATCACACAGCGAGGCTTTAAAGGCTCTGCCTCGTTGACAGCAAGAAACGTTCTGCCAAACCCGCCTTGCCCGATCGGGTTAATCGCCCGATATTTGTTTCGCAATCGCACGATCGAGCCGCAGTGCTGACAGACTTCGGCTTCACTGCTATTTTGCGGTTCGGCACAGGTGGGATTTAAGCAATAGCTCATGGCAGCAGGTTGACACGACTGCATTGATCTTAATTCGGCGAGTACGATCTCAATCCGTAGAGTTTAGCGATCGAGCTATTCTTTCTGCTGCTGGGTTTCCATAATCGCTTGTCGGAACCCTAACACCACGAGAATATTAGAGAGCGTCAAGAATGATTCTGCACTGCCGTGTAACCAGTCTACGTTGGCTAGCTGATCATGATAGGCAACTTGAGCATAAATGCCTGCGGGGATCGTGACAGCGACAAACACTAGCGTCATATAAAAGCCAATCAGCGCCAGCCGAGGCGTGTTAGACCGAGTGAGAAACCACAGAAACGCTAGATAGGGGAAAAGCGAGAGTCCAAATAAAGCTTCTTTAGGGAGTTGCATGAAAATGAAATTCCGATCTACGAGTTAAATCTGTCAGCTTTTGAAATTGAAGCGGGCACTTGAGCAATTTACAACCTTCTAAGCGTGCGAGTGTGAACTTTAATCAGGATAACGTCAGTTCGACGAGTTTTTTCGCTTCGTCAAGAGCGGCTTCTGCCCCCTAAATTCCCCATTCTGGGAAACTTTGAACCGGAAATTTTGGCTTGAAGTCCCCAAAATTGGGGGATTTAGGTAGCTCTCCCAAATTCACAACCGGAGCAAATCACTTCTGTCGAACTGACGTTATCTAGAAGTTGCAATAGACCTCCTGCACGAATCCGGGAACGCCCCCTAAATCCCCCATTCTGGGGGACTTTGAAACCGCAAGTCTTCTCAAAGTCCCCCAGAATGGGGGGATTTAGGGGGCGTTCCCAGATTCGTGCAGAAGATCTATTCAAAGCCTACAACTGATCGGATGTTGCTTAAGGTAAATCGAGTTGTGCTTAAGATGAATCGAGTTGTGCTTAGGATGAATCGAGTTGTGCTTAGGATGAATCGAGTTGTGCTTAGGATGAATCGAGTTGTGCTTAGGATGAATCG
>JAYVFW010000271.1:0-12717 GCA_043772715.1 Phormidesmis sp.
TAGGCAGATCTGATTTCCATTTTTTTGACTGAATTTTGTAGCTGAACGTTACCGGGACATCATTTTGAATGTTTTCTCGTAACGTTCAAGTTCGAAAAAACCGATTACTGTAACTTTCTAGACGAGGGCTTTCTAATGTCTGAACCCAATGGTGTCATGATGCAATACTTTCACTGGTATACCCCAAGTTTGGGAGACTTCAAGCCAAAATTTCTGGTTCAAAGTCCCCCAGAATGGGGGATTTAGGGGGCAGAAGCCACTGACAACGAAGCGAAAAAACTCGTCGAACTGACGTTAATTTAGTCCACGATCGCTCACTCAAATACAAAAGCTAGAAGTTTAAATTGCTGTTAGCTTTATAGAAGGTTGTCAACTGCTCATAAAAACTAACGTATGCCTGTCGATTTTAGTGCTGCAATTCCAACCTTTGTGATCACACTGCGAGAAGGGGTTGAAGCCGCTCTCGTCGTGGGGATTGTGATGGCTTATCTCAACAAAGCAGGTCAATCTTCCCTAAATTCCTGGGTCTATAGCGGAATTGGGACGGGCGTTTTTGCCAGCGTCTTAGTCGGGATTTTGTTTGGGTGGACAATTCAAGCGTTAGAGGTGTCTGAGCAGCCTTATGCCCCGGTGTTAAAGCCGCTTTTAGAAGGTGTGTTTGGACTGATTGCGATCGCCCTACTGAGTTGGATGCTCGTCTGGATGACGCGACAAGCAAAATCGCTCAAGGGTCAGGTCGAAAATGAGATTAGCAATGCCCTTCAAGCCAATTCGGGGGCGGGATGGGGCGTTTTTTGGCTGATCTTTGTCGCGGTTTTGCGAGAAGGATTTGAGACTGTCGTTTTTATTGCCGCCAAATTTCAGCAGGGTTGGATTCCGGCATTTGGAGCGGTGGCTGGATTGATCATGGCAACGGCGATCGGAGTGCTTCTCTTCAAGTGGGGAGTCAAAATCAACCTGCGAGTGTTTTTTCAAGTGATGGGCGTTTTCTTGTTGCTGATTGTGTCTGGCTTGGTGATTTCAGCCCTGGCGCACTTTGACAAGGCGTTTGCAATGCTGGCACAACTCGATCCCCAATATGCCGCTATCTGCGTTTCCCAAACCTCCTGTTTTCTCGGTTCGCTCGTCTGGAATCTGCATGGAGTGCTGCCCGATCGACAGTTTCCCGGCATTATTTTGCACACATTGTTTGGGTATGTCGATCGATTGTATTGGGTGGAAGCGATCGCTTATGTCGCCTTCTTAACCACTGTGGGCAGCATCTATCTGCAAAGTCTCATGGGTTGGACAATGTTGAACGCAAATCGCAAACCTGCCGAAAATTAGAATTTCTTCCGAGCAATGACCCACTTCACAAATTTTATGGGTCTTGAAAGAGAGCCGTACTCAAATAGCGCTCACCAAAGCTGGGCTGAATCATCACAACCAGTTTGCCTGCATTTTCGGGGCGCTGGGCGATCTGAATAGCTGCCGACAAATTTGCCCCGGTAGAGATGCCTGATAATAACCCTTCTTCTCTAGCTAATCGGCGACCATAGGCGATCGATTCTTCATCGGTCACCTGAATAATCTCGTCTACCAAATCTAATCGCATGATGTTAGGCACAAACCCCGCTCCGATGCCCTGAATCTTGTGAGCGCCCGGTTGCCCACCCGACAGCACAGGACTGTTTTTTGGCTCGACAGCGATCGCTTTAAACTCAGGCTTGCGCGACTTAATCACCTCGGCAATGCCCGTAATCGTGCCACCTGTGCCAACGGCAGCGACTAAGAAATCAACTTGTCCATCGGTGTCAGCCCAAATTTCTTCGGCAGTGGTTTCGCGATGCACTTGAGGATTTGCCGGATTTTTAAACTGTTGCAGCATGAATGCATCGGGAGTGCTTGCGGCAATCTCCTCGGCACGGGCGATCGCGCCTTTCATGCCCAACGTGCCCGGAGTCAATTCTAATTGAGCGCCATAGCCTCTGAGCATGGCGCGTCGCTCTGTACTCATGGTGTCGGGCATGGTGAGCAACAGCCGATAACCTTTTGCGGCGGCGACCATAGCCAGGGCGATTCCGGTGTTGCCAGACGTAGGTTCGACTAAGAGCGTTTTGCCGGGGTGAATCCAGCCTGTGGTTTCAGCGTGTTGAATCATGCTGATGCCAATGCGATCTTTGACCGACGAGGCGGGATTCATGCCTTCTAGTTTGACGACGATTCTGGCGACACAGCCCTCGGCTTGAGGAATGCGATTTAGTTGCACGAGTGGCGTATGCCCGATCAGTTGAGTGATATCGTGAGCGATTCGCATAATAGTATCAATGGGATTCGTGGGAGTGGAGGCACGATCGGGCACACGGTAATAAGCATATCTGAATAATTTAGCGTTTAATGCGTTGCTCAGTAAATCTCACCTTTAGCAGATTCTCCTGCATTCGACCTACTGGCAGTCTAGAAGCTTTAGTTCGATAATTGCGCCTTCGGATAATTCAAGCGGTTCAGGGTCGAGATACAGTGCGATCGCTTCACGGATATTGTCTAAGGCTCCTTGCTGGGTTTCTCCTGCTGAGGTGCAACCCGGTAATTCTGGACACCAGACTGCCCAATCTTCTGTTTCTGGATCATGCTCAAGGACTACGCGCCATTTCATCTTGCTTTTCTCCATTACGGGAAGTAACGATAGATCTCTTTTCGATGCAGTACACGAACGAAAACTACAGTGTCCTCACTTACAGAAAGCCCAATTCGGTAGTCGCTTACTCTAATGCGGTAGTAATCTCCCGGTGCTTTTAGTTTTTTGACATTAATTAAGTCTGTCCAATTATTAACAGATTCAACTTCTTCGATCACTGCTTGAATTCTTTTCAATAGCTCCGCATCTCTAATTTTACTGAGATCTTTTTCAAAACTTTTTCTGAATTCAACGTTCATGGCTGCTGACTTAAGATTTTGAAGATGGCTTCTCGACTGACAGGTTCAGTGGTTTCGCCTTCCTCAATTGCTTCTGCCAAGGCGATATCTTCCATTGCTTCAACAATAATGTCCGTAAAGACTTCTTTCTGTTCTTGCAAGATCTCAACGATCGCTGTTTTGATCAGTTCTTTAAGCTGGCTTGTGTTTAATGTGTTTTCAGACATCGTATTTCCTCCATAATTGATTACTTTTGGGCTGACCAGGGATAGGTTGATTGTTTCACTGCTTGGTAATTTGCATCTAATTCAGGTTCTAGCAGCAAGATGGCTGTAATGCGTCGTGCCATTTGGGTGACTTCAATGACTTCTTCTTGTTTGAGCGATCGCCCTAATAATTCTTGCTCTCGATAACTCAGCCATTTTTTGATGACCTGATAACCGCCGATCGTAGAACTCCAGACGCGATCAGGGATGTTTTTCCAGTAGGCGATGTCGTTGAGGTAAATGTCACGGGTCGCTGCTCCTAAAAGCCCTTCTCCTGCTTTGGGAGAGGGGTTTGGGGTGAGGGCGGTTTGTTCTTCAGGTGTGTAGGGTCGATCGCTGACTTTTCCTTTTCCGGGCATGGTGACGTTGTTTTGCCCTGCATGACCCCAGCCTGCGGTGAGGGCAAAGTCGGTGTTGGGGTCAAGGTTGCCAGTGCCCACACGGGAGACAACGGCAATGGTTTTTAATTCGGGGCGAAGTTTACCAGAAGTGACACCGGGAACGGGGGTTTCTGGATCGAGAAGTGCGGCAATTTGACGACCGAGAGTTGCAGAGGCGATTAGCAGATCGCGGCGATCGGGTAGGGGAATTCGCGCCCAGTCTTGGCGTAAGGCTCCTGAGTTTTCTATACGGTATGCAGGACAATGAAGAACCGCGATCGTATGGTGAAAAAGTTCAGAAGCAGTAACCTCTAATTCATTAACATAAGCTTTAGCTTCGAGGCTTAGATTTTCAATAACTGTTCCATTTTCGCTCTCGTCATCAAGTAAAGAGATTTGTTTTACTTCAGTATTAGCAAGTAATAAGGGAAAAAAGCTCGATAAGCCATTGCCAAAATTGTCTGCTAATACAGTTGTTACATATCCCCGATCAAAATGCTCCATTGGTTGTTTTTGTCGAGCTTCAATCCACAAGTTTCCAGAAAATATGTGAGGAATATATTCAGGACGACTTCTATCCAGAAGCTTTTGTTCTGATTCCCAATACAACCAGCGAATGTCAAAAGGTCGATAGCAATAACGAACAATGCTAGTAGCTTTAAATCCTTGCCTTTGGAGATTGAGGCGGATTACTTCAGCAGCAAATCCTCCAGTACCAGCCATTACATCGGGAATAATTCGGCGCATCTGATCGTGACTGATAGCAGGATCGAAATACTGTTGGATTCGATGAGATAAACGATTTGCGTCTATATCAATTACAAAATTATCTTTACTTGTTTTTACACCTGAAAAGTATTTAGGAAATAGCTCTGTTAATTTTGGATATGCAGGGTAGGCTTCTTCAAATTTTCTTGGTTTGAGGGGTAAACCGAGAGCGATCGCAGGTTTCACTACTTCATATAAACTCTTACTATCTTGATCTTGAGACTCAACAAGTTGCTGCCACTTTGTTACGCCCCAGAGATCGCGATACTTGACAGTATCAGTGGATTGATGATTTTCCTTGCGAAGTAGAAGGGCAATAGCAGTCCCAACTTGAATACCTTCTTTGTTCCATTCTGTTGAAAAGATACTTGGGTCAGGCTTTCCAGTAGGCGTGACTTTTCCAGTTGCAAACTTATCGCCATTCAAACAATCAATCCAGATATCATCAAAGACTTCTAGATATCGTTCACGCATTCCCGTAAACGACAGCCCATCCAGATAAGAATAGTTCGAGACAAAGCAAACAACTCCTTTACCCGCTTCCTCTACAATTTGCCGTTCTGCCATGCGAAAAAACCGCGTGTAGAGATCATTCAACCCCTGACCTTGAGGCTTAGGCGCTTTCTTGGTCGTGCGATAGACATTCGATAAGTCGCGTTCTTCGTCTACTGCCATCCCTGCAAAACTGTTGTAAGGCGGATTGCCTAACACCACTAAGATCTTCTTCGATCGCTTGATTTTTTCCGCCGCATCTCGTTCTTCTTGCAGTTCCGGCAGTGCTGCTAGTTGCAACTGCACAAACTTTTCTTTCTCTGGATCGAGTGGTTTCCATCCGGTCAGCGCATTTGTCAAATACACCCCCACCCGTTCCTCTTCATCACTCAACGGCACACCCAAATTTTGCAACAGCAACCCCAACTGCAAATGCGCCACCACAAACGGAGCCGTCAAAATCTCAAACCCAAACACCCGCTTCATTGCGGCTTCCTTTAGTTGCGAACCGACCAGCGCCCCCATGCCTTTATCCTGCAAATTGGCTTCAATCCGCTTCAGCACTTCTACCAAAAACGCCCCCGTTCCACAGCAAGGGTCAAGAATATACACATTTGGGTCAGCCAACCCATCTTCGATCTGCAACTCTTCGCGCAACACCGTGTCCACCCGCGCCACCATATATTGCACAATCTCTGGCGGCGTATACCAAACCCCTAACTCCTTGCGTAATGTTGGATCAAACGCCTCCAAAAAAGGCTCATAGAAATATTGAACGGCTTGCCCCTCATCAAACTTCGAGAAAAACGCCGTGCGATCGACCCGGTTCAACGCCTCCCCCGTCCAATTCAACACCTCTTCTAAATCCAGCTTGCGAACATGGGTTGCAGTCGCCACCTTCTCAAACAACGCTTTAATCATCGGAACGTGCAGATAATAACCCGCCACCCGCCAATCAAACCGTCCCTGTTCTTGCTGCTTGTGCCACAACACCCACGCCGAAAAAATGCCATAAAACAGCGTTTGAATCAGCGTAGACTTAAAAAATCGTTCTCCCTTCTTCGGGTCTTTCTTATCGCCCGTAAACGCAATCCCTAACGCCTCTTCTAACGCCTTTTTTAGCGTCTCTAATGCAGGCAAATCCGTCTTCTCAACTCGTGCCTTTGCGTCTTTTGCATAAGAAGCCAAAAACCACGCCAGATCTTGCGGACTGGCAATGCTGGCAGACTGAAGCATCACCCGCTTTAGATATTCAGTGACTTGTTCTTCTTGCTCTTGGGCAAACTGTTTAGGGTTCTTTGTCTTCTGCCAAAATTCCGCCTCGTTTTGAGCTAAACGGTAGGTTTCCAGCGTTACAGGCTGTCCGTTCCCATCTTGCCCAATCAGCACAAAATCTCGATAGTTCGTCACCAACACTTGACGATACTTGTCCCAATACTTAGAAACCTGCTGAGTCTGAGCAATCACCCAAGCATCATCCCCCGTCCCCTTGATCTCGATCACGCCTCTCTCTGGATTTGTGGGATTAGCGGGCGTATCTCCTGTCTTCTTCTGAAACTGACTAGCACTAAACAAACCCCCATCGGGCATTCCCGCCCCGCCGATATTCTTCAACTGCATCACACAGCGCACCTTCGGCTTTAGCGTCTTACCCAACTCATTCAACAGCTTCTCTAACGCCCCATAATAAGAAGTCTCTTTAACGGCTGCCCCCGTCGCCCGAATTTCTTGCAAATCTCGAATGTAAGTTTCAAAAGCACTCATAGCGATTTCCTCGGAGACAGACGTTAAGACCAGGCAAAGCTAAGTTTGATATTCAGTATTCCCACTTAATCCTCCATCTTTCACCTTAAAACCTCCGTCATTTAACCTCAGAACTTGGAACTTCGACCTCAGAACTCGGAACTTTGACCTCAGAACTCGGAACTTCGACCTTTTTGCTTGAAACTTCACCCCCCAAACTCGAAGCTACACCTTCCGAACTCGGGACTTCAACCTTTTTACTCAAAAAATAAAGCTCAGAACTCGGAACTTCGAGCTTTTTGCTCTAACCTCCAACTTCTGAGCCTCAATCGTCTGAGATCCACTTGCTGTCTTCTCCACCTCAAGGCGGTCAACTGAAACGATCGCTTCTCAGATATCCCCCAAGCAATTACTCTACTCAAACCGATATTTGAGAGGAAGGCTATATAATTAGCACGTCTTTTGTCAAAATGAATTTCAACCTGAACTGTGTGTTGCTGAAAGCCCAATGTTTGAAAAAAAAGATACTTCTCTCATCAATCTGGCGCTATTAGCCGCGATCGTAGCGGCATCTCAACCTTTAGCGATCCCCTTTGTCGTTCCTCCAGGGTTGGCACAGGCTCCCGCTGCTAGCCCGACGGTTCCGCTTCCAGCCGGGACAACCGTTCGGATTGATGGCTCAAGCAGTATGGCAACCGCTAACCAAGCGCTAAAACAGCGATTTGAGACACAGTTTCCAGGCACCCGCGTCACCCTCGGCTACGAAGGAACCCCAGCCGCACTGCAAGCCGTTCTAGACGGAAAAACTGACATTGCCGCGATCGGTCGCGCCCTCACTCCTCAAGAAAAAGCCAAAGGCTTGATTGCAGTTCCCGTATCACGAGACAAAATCGCGATCGTGATCGGGTCTAATAATCCGTTTAATGGCAGCATCACAGGCGAGCAATTTGCCAAGATCTTTCGCGGAGAGATCACTGACTGGTCAGAAGTGGGCGGATCTCCTGGCAAGATTCGCGTCCTCGATCGCCCTGAAATCAGTGATACTCGTCAAGCTTTTCGCAACTATCCGGTCTTTAAAGCGGCTCCGTTTAAATCGGGCATAACCACCGCACGACTTCCAGAAGACAGCACTGCAACCCTGATCTCTCAGTTAGGAACCGATGGCATCGGCTACACGATCGCGAGTCAAGCACGAGAATCTGCTGGACTGAAGGTGTTGCCTGTGCACAACGTTCTTCCAATCGATCCCAAATATCCCTTCTCGCAGCCGTTGGTTTATGTCTATAAAGGCACGAATTCTAGTCCGGCGATCGCGGCTTTCTTGGGCGCTGCCTCTGCACCCGCCGCACAACAAGCGATTCAGTCCGCCCAGTTTGATCCCGCTGTGCTTGCCGCCGGAAGCGCTGCTGGTGCTGGCGCGGCTGCCGCGCTGAATGCCGCTCCGATCGCAACGACGACCTCTCCAACCCCAAGCGCCTCGCCATCTGGTGTAGCCACTTCAACGGGGTCGTCATCTCCTGATGCTGGCGCAACTGCTACAGCTACACCTGGGGCAGTCGCCGATGCCAGATCTGCTCAAGTGGATGGAGGCATTCCGCCGTGGCTTTGGTGGCTGTTGCCTCTAGGCTTACTAGGGTTGCTTTTTTGGTGGCTCAAGAACCGTCGCGCTACGCCTGAAACGATCGCAGCAAGACCGATCGAGCCGATCGCTCCAGAACCTAGTGCCATTCCACCCGCGACCGATTTCACAGAGCCTCTGCCTGAGAATCCTAACCTTGCCTCTAGAGCTGGGTCGGTGATTAGCTCCGATCGTGCCTCGGTTGCAGAACCTCTCCCTGAAATTAGCGACACCCCGCTGGAAACCAATCCACCAGCGCCTAACCTGATTGGAGATGCCGCGATCGCAGGTGGAGCTGCGCTAGCAGCCGGGGCAGGAGCCGCAGCTTGGGCAAATCGTTCTAGCGATTCTCCAGAACTCACAGAACCGTCTCTGATCCCTTCTGAGTCGATCAAGCCTACAGATCCAACTGCCTCTGATGTCACTGACTCAACATTAGAACCCCCGTTCACGCCCACAGGGGACGCTACGCTGCCTATGGGTGCAGCTTTAGCGGGAGCCGCAGCTTGGACGGCTCGATCGCAAGACACTTCTTCTGAGATTAGCCCTGATGTGCTTTCAACATCGCCAGAGGAAGCCACGGGCGAAGATTTAGAGATCGAAGCAGCGCTCTCGACCTTCGACACGATCGACGATCTGGATGCTGACTTGCCACCCGCGATCGCTGACCACCCCATCGAACTCGATTTAGACGGAGCCACCTCTGCTTCAGGCTTGAATGATCTCGGTGTTCCGATCGTTTCTGCGGGGCTAGTCGGAGCAGCAGCAGCGGGAGTGGCGGCTTGGTTGAGCGATGACGATCGTGCCCAAGCTGAAGTCGAAGCCGCTAAATTTGATGTCGGGCAAACTGACCTCAGCAGTGAAACCTTGGCAACCGTTGATGAAGGACTGCCAGATTTACCAGAGGGCTATGGTGAAAGTCGCATTGTGCTGCTGCCTCGCAACCCGCAGTGGGGCTATACCTACTGGGATGTCTCTAATGAGCACAAATCTGAACTGCGGCAGCAAGGCGGAGAAAAGTTGGTGCTGCGGCTCTACGATGTCACTGATATCGAAGTCAATCACCAAACCCCCCACAGTATGCAGCAGTTTGACTGCGACGAAATGGCACGAGATTGGTATCTTTCGATTCCGGTGAGCGATCGTGACTATCTCGCCGAAATTGGCTATCTCACGGGTGATGGACGCTGGCTGATGCTAGCCCGATCTGCGCCGATCCGCATTCCTCCGACTTACCCATCTGACTGGTTTGAAGACCAATTTGTGACGATCGACTGGCAAGAAAACCTGCGGGGTAAAACCTTCTTAGAATTGGTGCCCCCTTCTAGCAAGCAAACTGAGGCAGTCGCTAACCCAATTTACGATCGCATCTTTGGCATGGCACAACCTGCTGAAGCGCAGCGACTAGAGGGTTCTCTGTTCGGTTCTATGCAGCAGGTGCCTCCGCAATCAATTAGCTCTTTTGCCTTGCAGCCCGGAGCTAGTGGAGCAGTGCCCACGTTTTCAGGCATCGGAATGTCTGGCATCGGAATGTCTGGCATCGGCTTTGCGGCATCGGCTCCTCCCATGCGTCCGCGTAACTTTTGGTTAGTTGCCGATGCAGAACTGATTGTTTATGGCGCAACCGAGCCTGACGCAAAGGTGACGATCGATGGCAGCCCGATCAAACTTAACCCTGATGGCACGTTCCAGTTTCACCTGTCGTTCCAAGATGGAGTAATTCGATATCCGATCATTGCCATTGCTGCCGATGGTGAGCAGATGCGATCAATCCACATGAAGTTCACTCGCGAAACGCCCCATCGCCACACAAATACCAAAAACGAAGCTCAGGACGAGTGGATTTTTTAGATAAGGGCAGAACCCTATTCGCTCCTGCCGTAGGTGCCTTTTCTGGGGAGACTCATCAGCCTCGTCGAGTTGGCACGATAGAAATGCGGGTGTTGCTGAATCTAGCTATGAATCGTCAGATTTGCCCTCTCCCTAGCCCTCTCCTTAGGGAGAAGGATTGGGAATGAGGGTCTTTTATTTAATTTCACCCAGCTACTTAGCTCTGACTAGACGCTTGAGAATGCCCGCACTGTTTGCAATAAGGTAAGTTTTTGTAAGTCAATTCATGACAGTTTGAGCATTCAGCAGATTGAAAATAGCCGCAGTGTGGACAGTGAGAATCATGGTGGCGAATTTTTCTCGCACATTGTAAGCATTCTGATTTTTGAACTCTATTTGCTGCTTGAATCTTAGGATTAAACGCGAACTTTTGAAAAAATTTGATGATCCCAAAACCGATGAGGGGAATCAGCAGAATATAAACGTAATTGATTAGGAAGAGCAGCCCACCAAACAACGCGCTGATAATGCTGACAAAAAATTCAAACAGTGCCCCGACTTGCAGAAATTCAAAAACTTTGAAAATTAGGGGAATAAAGAAGATCACTAGCAAGTGCCAGCTAATTAGCGAAATCAATCCATAGCCTTTGCGTTGAGCAAACTTATAGACTGATAAAGCAATGAAAATCAGCGGCAACAGAAACAGAGCCTGAAAAGCAAGCTGAATACTGGGATACCAAAAAGAGGCTCGCTTATAGCCTTTTTCGACGGCTTCAAAGTTGTTTCTATCGTTCAAAAAAGTGATAAAACTAGCGCTTTCTGGTTTGGCAATCAGTTGGCTTTTAAGATCAGAAATCTCTGTTTTTAGCGTGGAAATTGTACGATCGTTTCGATCTAGCTCCTGCTTTGCTTTTTCAGCACCCACTGCATTAATCGATTGCTCACGACCCTGACCTGCAATTTTTTCTAACAGCGTTGAGTCATATTGTTCGCGAATTTTGCGATCAGATTGCTCGATCGTGTTAACTCTATTTTGCTTCTGGTTAATCAGGTCTACAAGCTTTTGATTTTCGGGGTTTTTGATCTTGTCTTTATAATCTGCAAACTTCAGACAAGTTTCTGAAACTTCGCCTAAATGTCCTGTTGCACCTTGCTGATAGATTTGCCGAAAACTCGGTGAACCAGGATATGAAGACGTAAGCGTGTTACGGATCGTCTCGTAGTTTTTATTTTGATTGGTTTGAGTTTGATGAGCTTGCCAATCTGAATAACAGGGATAAGCTTGTGATGGAGAAATGTGCCATCCACTAATGTCATTGAGTCCTGAAAAGACGTTAAACAAGATAAAAAGATCAATCAAAACGAGCACAATTAAGCTCACTTTGTTGAGCGGCTCACTGTTAATAGTGCTGGCTCGATTAAAGAACCGATTGACAATACGACGGATTCTAGAAAACATGGCTGGTTATCAGAAGAATGGGTTTAAAACCTCGTCTTTCTAAGACGGCTTTGCTGGGATCTCTGGTACGATAGAGACAAGTCGCCATAGGGCATTAGGAGACTCTAAACGGACGTGGAGAGACGGTAAGACTACTTCGGTAGCGCATCTCAGTGAAGCGTCAAGGAATCCTCGCTCCTTTAGGGCGAGGAGGTATGTCAAAAAAGAACGAAGAGAAAGAAGCGGTGATGTTCAGATTAAGGGACTTGTCACTTCTTAACAGGACTTACGCAAACCTCCGAGGTTTTGGTCAAAATGCGTAAGTCCTGTTTAATTAATAAAATGTAAGAATTAGTAACAAAGTACACCCTAAATTCAGATGTTTAAAACTTCTGATTTAGCCTTATTTAACCAACTCTCAGCCGATTTAAGAAAACCCCTGTGCCCATTTCTGCATTGTCTCTAGCCCAGACGGTGACGTGAGATTATAGTGAAGCGGTGTAATCGTAATGTAGTGTTCTCGATTTGCCTGAACATCAGTCGGAGCTTGATCTGGCATATGCGAATCTTCCACGTCTTCGAGCAGTTCTCCTGCTAGCCAATAATAGGTTTTGCCTCTCGGATCAGCCCGCTTTTCAAACACATCGATATAGCGACGAACGCCTTGACGAGTGACGATCGCTCCCTTAACTTCAGAAGGTGCAATCGCCGGGACATTCACATTCAGCAATGTCAGCTCTGGCAAAGGCTTCTCTTTTAACTGTTGAACCAAAGAACAGGCAAAGTCAGCCGCTGGCTGAAACTCGTCAGATTGAGAACTCGTCAAACTAAACGCGACACTCGGAAATCCTTCGATTACGCCTTCCATCGCGGCGGAAACAGTGCCCGAATAAAGCACATCGGTGCCCAGATTTGCGCCGTGATTAATGCCAGATAGCACAAAGTCAGGCGGGCTATCCAACAACGCCCAGAGTGCCAGCTTTACACAGTCTGACGGTGTGCCAGAACAAGCCCAGGCTTTGATAGATGGGTGAAAAATCGACTCTATGAGGTCGGCTCGAATGGGTTGGTGGAGGGTGAGTCCGTGCCCGGTGGCAGAGCGCTCACGATCGGGGCAGACCACCGTCACATCGTGCCCCGCTTTTGCCAGGGTGTTTGCCAAAGTCCGAATGCCCAAGGCATAAACACCATCGTCGTTGCTGATCAAGATTTTCATTGCGTCACCGGGAAACCCAATCCCCTTGTGGGTTGGGAGGGATAGGTGCGCTTGCTGATGGGGTTCGATAC
>JAYVFW010000272.1:0-12687 GCA_043772715.1 Phormidesmis sp.
ATCAAACGAAGAACGAGGCATAAACAAAGCGCCGACTACGTTTCCTTGCCGCACTTCAAAGACAAAATAAGCTTTTCCGACCTGATCGGGTTGGCTAGACTGTCCATAAAGATAGACTCCATTCGCAGGCAGGGAGGAATTGACCGCCGTGCTAGCTGGCTTTGCCTGAGCAACGGGACGAATCTGAGGAGTGGCTTGAGCGCTGGATGCGAGTGTAGGTGACCCGATCGCCAGCAGTCCGACCGTAAATGATGCCCCTGCAACGAACCGAGTTAGATTTTTTAGAGGCGCAACAGTCGAAGAAAATAAAGGAGGAAATTGCGACTTCATCGATGTGCCCTCACATTAAACTTAGGTAAATTTATGGAAAACGATCCTGAGATCGTGAATAACTAGCGAATGACTAAAAGAGAAGTTGCTCACTTTAGAGAAATTACAAATTTCTTCAGTGCCTCACTCAGTTAGCAACTATAAGTCAGTTTAAGAGCGCTGCTGCAAAACCCAAGGGCAAAGGATAATTGCCTGGGACAGTAGTGAACTTTTCCTTAGAACTATCAAACCATCTTGTCAAATTTGTTTCACTGTCTTTGGTGCCAGTGAACATACTGACCACTGTTAGAGGGCTTTAACTCAGCTTGATAAATCGCTGAATTATTCACCAAAACTTAACAGAGACTCTGACTTGCACAACACTTACTTTGAAGCTAGCACACAGAAAGCACCCAACAAATCACCTGTATTGAATAGTAATAGGACGTTAACTTCTGCACATCTATTCATTGGTATATAGAGATGAAAGCTTGCCACTTATGCACATTAAAAATGAGGGAAGCTCGATCGAACTTCCCTCAACCATTAAGTGTGACTAAAACCTGTCTCGAATAGAACGATCGCTCAACTAGCTAGCGATATACTCTCGCACATTCGCTTTGCGGCGACGCAGATGATCGAGGGCTTGCCGCTCTAGCTGACGCACCCGCTCACGACTGAGATTAAGCCGCTCGCCCACTTTTGCAAGCGATAGCTCATAGCCGTCATCTAACCCATAGCGCAGGGTTAAGACTTCGCGCTGCTGAGGCGTTAGCTCTGTCAAAAGTGTGTTCAGGTCATTTCGCAGCGACTCTTGAGTCATATAAGTCTCAGGCGAAGGGCCATCATCTTCAAGCAGGTCTTGCAGCTCGGTGTCTTGATTGTCACCGACGCGCAAATCAAGCGAGACAGGCTGACGAGACAAGATCAGAAACTCGCGAATCTGCTCTGGCTCAAGCTCAAGCTCTTGGGCGATCTCAACCGCAGACGGGCTGCGACCAAGCTTTTGAGATAGCTCACGCTGAACTCGCTTGATCTTGTTCAGCTTTTCGGTGATGTGGATGGGTAGACGAATCGTGCGGGCTTGCTGGGCGATCGCGCGAGTGATCGCTTGACGAATCCACCAGTAGGCGTAGGTCGAAAACTTATAGCCGCGAGTCGGGTCAAACTTTTCAACACCGCGCTCTAAACCCAGAGAGCCTTCTTGAATTAGATCTAAAAACTCAAGGTTGCGCTTCTGATATTTCTTGGCGATCGACACCACTAGCCGCAAATTGGCTTCGATCATTTTCTGCTTGGCACGACGACCGCGATGCAGGATGCTGGTCAACTCGGCTTCGCTCATTTCAACATGATCAGCAAGCTCTTGAGGGGTTGGCTCGTGGTCTAGCTTTTTGGCAAGAGCTTCCTTTTTCTCCTGCAACGTCATCATTTGCTGCACTTGCTTGCCCAAAACGATCTCTTGCTCATGGGTCAGCATGGGCACACGACCAATTTCGTGCAAGTAAGTCCGCACCATATCTGCCGTGAAGGGGGACTTAGTAGTCTTTTCTTTAGAGTTGGCAGTAGCCATGGTTGCAGTGAACTCCGTAAATAAAAATTTGTGGGGCAGGGCAATGGAAACTTGAAATGGGTGCACTAGCTCACTCAAGCACGTTAGCTAGGTTAGAAAAAACCTTCATCTCTCAATGTGTGGATACAGAGGCGTTGAGATAATCGAAGAACGACACTTTATGAATAAAGGCTGAGTAGGTGAAGAGGTGAACGATCTAACCGAAAAATGTAGAGAGTGTGACAATCAATGGGTGGAGAGTCGCTTACTTGAAGTCATTCCGGTTTCGATTTCTATATATTATTACAAATAATGTTTGCAGTAAAGGGGGGAAACCGTCCTTCAAGTAGGTGAGTTTTGAGAAATTTGCTTCAAGAACTTTTCTGGACCTGCTCCAAGCCAGAGAAAGATCAAGATTGATCGGATGCAGAGCAGATATTAAGTGAACAGGCACTTGATTACTTTATCTATGATGCCTGATTGACCACAGATTTAATAGTGCAATAAATTGAGGATAACCGAACCTTTTTAAGCAATGAAGCGAGGAAGACCGAAAAAATTATGAAAAAATTATGAAATATACTACAAGCTTTATCTACCATGAATTTCATCAGTTTTGTTCGGGTGCGAAAGGTATTAAAACTAGTTCGGTCGCGTTCTCTTGTATGAATAGTTTTAGTAGAGATACAAGAGAGATATGACAAAAGTGTGTCTTTCAGTTAAAGAATTAACTACTAAGACGCTTGTGCGACGAGTAACGCTGAAAACTAATCCATCGTTAACGTCAGTTCGATGAGTTTTTTCGCTTCTTTGTCCGGGACTTTTGCCCCATAGCTCCCCCAAAATGGGGGACTTTGAACCGGAAATTTTGGCTTGATTGAATAGACTCTACAGTTCGTTGACAGATAGGGTGAGTTGTCTCAAAATCCCAAATCAGCTTTTGCCACTTCTGCTGCCTTGAAAACCTTGTCGTCGGGCATTTCTTCCCAGGCGACATCCCCAATTTCGGTGTAGAAGGTTTCGTCGTAGGGGCGAGTGCGGATCACCACAGGCATCGGGACGGCGTGACCGAGGATTAGAGCTTGCTGCTTAGAGTCGAGTTTTGAGAGCACCGATCGCAAACTCTGAGCGCCCGAAACGCCCGTAAAAATCGCGTCGATGTCTTTCTCATCGTTCAGCAGAGCGGTGATGCGAGTCCCAATTTGAGACATGACTTCGTTATCGATGCCAGACGGACGTTGATCAACCACGAGCAGCGTCACAAAATATTTCCGCATCTCACGAGCGATCGTGCCAAAAATGGTCTGTCCTACCGTAGCGGGGTCGAGAAAGCGGTGCGCTTCTTCGATCGTGATCACAAGTTGACGAGGACGATCGCTGACATTCTTAGTTTGCAAAAACTTCTCAGCTTTGCGGACATAAGCCTGGTGAATGCGCCGCGCAATGATATTCGTTGCCAACATATAAGACAGCAGATTCGACTGAGAGCCAAACTCTACGACAACGTGCTTGCCGTTTTCTAAACATTCTAGAACTTGATCGACGTAGTTGTGAGGGCAACTGTTCCGAATGTATTTCAGGTCATCGAGTCGATTTAGCTTGCGTTGCAGTGCCATGATCGATGATTTGCTGCCCATTTTCGTTTCGCAAAATTCTTGAATTTCGCCGTTGCTCATTGTCATGAGGCGATTGATCCAGGCTTTGCCAAACTCGTTGCGGAGAATGACGGCATTTTCTAAGCTGGCTTCTGAGAGATTGAGTTCTCCCCGCACCAGCATCAGATCTTCGACTTCGAGTTGGTCATAGCCGATGTAGAGTTCTTGAGCATCGCGAACGCCTCTGCGCTTGGTCGAGTCAGGGTCGAGCGTGAAGATTTGCACCTGTCCGGGAAAGAGTTGCCGCAGCCCTTTAACGGTGCTGAAATGCTTGCCTTCGCGGGTGGCTTCCCAACCATATTCGGAGTGCATATCGAAGATCAGATTGACCGCAGCCTGTTTGCGAATAATGCCCGACAACAGCAGTCGCGTCAGAAACGATTTCCCGGTGCCTGACTTGCCAAACACGCCATTACTACGTTCGACAAAGCGATCGAGATCAATACAAATCGGCACCTCCATATCGATCGGTTGTCCGATCGCAAAGTTGCGCCGCGTCGGGTCATCTTCCCAGCCGAAGACGGCGCGAAAATCTCGATCGCTGGCATCAAAGACTTGACTAAAGTGGCTCGGAATCGTCTTGACGGGCAGCAGCTCAATATTGGCACTGCTATTCGGTTCATAAGATGCGGCGGCAGTTTTTGATTTTGATTTTTTCTTAGAGAGGTTATTAGCAGCTTGCGCCTCGCTCATCGCCTCTTCTGGCGTAAACATCAGCATGGGCGTGAGGTCGATCGTGCCATACGTTCCACTGCCCGCGAGGACTTCTTGCATGAAAGTGTTGCTGGGATCAGGAGGATTCGCCACAATGCGGGGGCTGCTGGTTCCGAGAGACACGTCGGTGAGCATGCAGAAAAAGCGCGATCGCACCCCTTGCACAACCAAAAACTTGCCGACTCGCATCTCTTCAACCGAGACATCGGGATGCAGACGCACTTCTAACCCTTGGCTCAACGAACCTTGGATGACGGAACCTAACGGCTTTTCTGGATTCATGACGAGCCTCGATCGACCTTCTGGTTTATCGTACCGCGATTTTAGAAGGTCAATACAAGCGTTCTATCATAGGGACTAGCGTACTGGAAAAAGCGGCGTTGCTGAATCTAGCTATGAATCGTCAGATTTGCCCTCACCCTAGCCCTCTCCCCAAGGAGAAGGAACAAGACTTTTGGCTCCCTTCGCCCTAGCGAGGGCTTCGCCCCACTTCGTGAGGAGGGCAATTCATATTTGCATTCAGCAACGCCGAAAAAGCTTTGTTGATCGTCTCTCAAGCGGAACGATTCTCGTTTAAACTTGCGCCTTTCAAGCTCAGACCTGCAACCGTTATACTCAAAACTCGGTCATTCAAGCTTTCTACTCCACATTTTGACCTCAGAACTCGAAAAGTCGTGTTCAAAGCTCGGCAATTTGACCTCAGAACTCAAAAGGTCGAGATCAGAACTCAAAAGGTCAAGCTTAGAACTCAAAAGGTCGAGCTTTTTGCTCCAACCTTCAACTCCTGAGCTTCAACGGTCAGGCTTTAAGCCTGTGCCCTCCTGCACGAATCCCGGTTTGCCCCTTAGTATATCTGCTCGATTCAAATGCCGATGAATGGCAATTCTACTGGCGATCGCTCCTTCTCTGCCAACAGCGATCGCCCCTGCATGATTGGCGAGTGCGATCGCCTCTTCTCAAACAAGTACGATCGCTTTTGGATGATTCGTTGAAGGGCGATCGTGCTATCAGGAGAGTAAGATATACAGCTTTTCTACGATCTGCTCGTGGGTTGCTGTAGACAACTCCCCTAGCTGGCGCTGGATTATAGAGTAGCAGCGTGAGTAAATGATTTAGCCTCAGCGTAGAGGGCTTTTTGAGTCCAGTGATAGCAAAGTCAGGGTGAGTCGCATCTAGAATTAAATCGGTGATTAATGGTTGAGTCGGAATGCGGCTGGTGATCAGTGCCAGAATAATATGCCGATAGTCTCCGATCGAATCTGTTAAAGCGTAGGCAGGTCGAATTTTACTATCAGACAAATCGTCGTAGGGAAACTCGACCAGAACGATACTACGCTTCATGGTCGATTGGTTTGCCATCTTCTAAGGTGTAGATGTCTTCTTCGGAATCACCGAGAAGATCGATCGCTGAGGTTTTAAGGGCTGGTAAAGACCATTCTTGAGCTTCGTCGAGATCAGGAAAAAGCAAGATGCCTCGAAAGCGAGTTGATTTTGTGGCAGTAAGCGGTTGGTCTAACTCGACGCTGCCCTGTTCGTTAATGCTGCCTGTGATTTCTATGGCTTTCATATGCTTGGTGATCGCTCGACTGCTTCTAAAGTAGCTTATTTCCTCGATTGCTCCTGCATGATTGGCAGGTGCGATCGTTGCTTCTCTGTCAGCAGCGATCGTCCTGCTTAAGATTGCCGCGGTATGAGGGCTGATGTGCGATCGCGGTGAGACTTAGGAACCAAGTTTCTTCAACCCTAGCTTTTTGTCCTTCCCTAAAAAAATGACTTAATGATGAGTTGTCTTGTTGGCAGAGCAAAGTTCAAAACTTAACTGATTGCTTGTAGCACTTTATCCCTTAATGCCTCTTCATTAACTCCTAACTTCTCTAGAACTCGCATTGCAACCCCATCACTATGACAGGAAATCCCTAACAGCAAGTGTTCAGTGCTGATATAGTTGTGTCCGAGCTGACGAGCTTCTTCATTAGACTGCTTCAATATGCGTTTGGCTGTTGCTGAAAATGGAATTTCCTTTGCGACAAAACCAGAACCTCGTCCAATAATATGTTCAACCTCAATCCGAGCATCTTTGAGATTAATACCTTCTGATGCAAGTATTTCCGCAGCAACACCATTAGATACTCCAATCAAACCTAGGAGGATTTGCTCAGAACCCACGAACTTGTGCCCTAAACGACGTGCTTCTTCTTGGGCTAGCATAATCACCTTGATACCTTTTTCTGTGAATCTGCTAAAAATATTTATTTCAGTCTCACTAGACCGCTGCTCAGAAGAGACTTCTTCCGAGGTCGATGATTGGGTAGAACTACGGGCTTCTGGAAACACAGTTGGCTGTACAAGGGATGGATTAATTACTCGTTCTTGAATCGTTTGAATGTCTGCATCTTCAAGTGCCAAGTGTTGCTGGTAAGCCTTTAGGTCATTGAGAATGCGTTGACTCAAAGGATTTTCTTTTTGTAATGCTTCAACCAGACTCTCTTCATACTCCTGTAACTTTCGCTTATGTTCCTGGTATGGTTGCAGGACTTCGGCTTCAATTGCCTCAGCTACGTCTGTTGCTAATTTCAACTGGAGTCGTAGCGAGTTGAGCAGACGACGCGCCGGAGGCGAAAACGTTCCCTGATAGACCCGTTGCTCAACCTGTTTGCGATATTTTAGGCTAGGGTCATCCTTGGGCGACTTTGCCAGCAAAATCTTATAGCCGTCCTTTACTGGATAAAACTCTGGAGTCATAGCTGGCGCGGCTTCCCTCACCTTGCTGCTGGCGTAAGTATGAAGTTCTTCCATCCCAATAAATCCATCATTGTCTTGATCGGCTCCACCCGTCCGAATACCTTCCACCAAATAGTGAGTGTAAATCGACAGGTCAAAGCCTTCCTGCGTCAGTGCATATTGCGTCGAGGTCGAAGCGGTGAGAATCGCGGTGCCCCTGCCGCCCAAAAATTGCTCTGGGTTAACGCTGCCGCTATCTTTTGCCTTCACCCCTTTAGCAAACGCACCGCTGAAGCAACTGTCGAGAATGATCACTTTACGCTGCGATCGGCTTTGCTCTAGCCAACCCTGCACCGATCGAGCAGCAACAGCAGTCGTAGGCACTAGCCGTCCCTGTTCTTTGCGGGTGAAGCGACTGGCAAAATAAAACTCGCCACCGTCATCCACCACGCCATGACCAGAAAAATAGAGCAACACCAGATCCTCTTTCTGGCGATCGGCAAACAGATTGTAGATGGCATCTTCCATCGCCTGCCGGGAGGGATTTTGTAGCACCGTCACATCAGCATCAGCAAACTCGCCCATCTCTGGGTTTGCCAACACCTGCTGCATCGCGGTCACATCTTTAACTGCGGATGGCAGCCCGTCTAACCCCGGTTCATATTCGCTGACCCCAATCAGCAGCGCGATCTTTGTCATTGCAATGTCCTATGCTGCTACAAACTTTTGTGCTGCTTCGATCGCTGCCATCAACTCTGCCTGACTGCTAGCTTTCACCTTGATCTTTTTGCCGTTGGCTTCCACTTCCAGTTCGATCGGCTTATTGCCCAAGCGATCGCCCAGAAACCCCATTAATTTTTGAGCATTCTCTTTATTCACTTGAGTCGTCAGAATTCCGACTAAAATGGCACCCACCGCTTTATTTCCTTCTGGTGGATTCGGATCAAGAACTCGATCGACGGTTTCAATTTCGTCCAAATCTTTCATTTGAGCTAGGAGGTTTTGGGCTTGCTCTTCTAGTTCTTCGCTGTCTAGATTAGGATCATTGAAGACGATCGTCAGCCTAACGTTCGGTTCATCTGCCATGTGTGCGCCTCAGAGATTAATCGCTGTTCACTACGATAATGCAAACAACTATCATCTTCCTAAATCCGCCACCATCTTGAGCGCTTCAGAAAGTTCTCTAAACGAGTTGCCGGAGCGCTTCTGCGACTTCTTGGGCTGAAGTGTAACGATCGCCGACTTCAGGGTGCGTCAATTGACGAATCACCTGCACGATTTCGGCACTCAACCCAGGCACATATTCAGCATAAAAGCGATACCCTTGTTCTCGATAGCGATAAAACTCGCTGGGGTCTTGACCCGATAGCAAAAACGCCAGTGTTGTCCCTAGAGAATATAGATCTGAAGCAGGACTTGCTTTGCCCTGGCTCTGCTCTGGGGCACTGTAGCCGATCGCGCTAGTTCGGTTTTTAGCTTCTAGCCCTAGCCCTTTGACTGCCCCAAAATCAACCAAAGAGATTTCGCGAAAGGCGGTCGGGGTCGATCGTCGAATCAAATTATGGGGTCTAATATCCTGGTGTAAAACTGGAGGCGACTGCTGATGCAGATACTCTAAAACTTCGCACAGTTCCAGCATCCAGCCGATCGCTTGCTTTTGGGAAATGGCTCCCCATTTCGTGACTTGCTGAAAGAGCGATCGCCCATAAATCAATTCCACCACGAGATAAGGCTGCTGCTCGATCGTAAAAAAATCTAAAACTTGAGGAAGGCTGGGATGACTGAGTTGACTTAAAGCCTTCGCTTCTCGTTCAAATAAATTGAGTGCCTTGGGGTGTTTGACCCACTCCGAGGTTAAGGTTTTGAGAACTTGATGCTTTCCCTGTCGCCAAACCAGACAGGTAAAGCCCATTTCGCCTTCACCTAAAAGCTTCACTACTTGATAATCGCCGATCGTCTGCTGCACGCTCAAAGGCGCACCGCAATCAATGCAGAACCGAAAATCGGGGGTTTTGCGAAGGTGGTTACAGGGGATGCTGCCCGCCAAACTGCGTTTTTCGCTGGGCGGCTCCATGTCCGTCGATCGCTCAGGAATTTTACTTTCGAGCGTTTCCATTGCGGACAGAGGTTGTGTGGTGTCTGCATGAGCATCTGGAGCCGCCGTCGAATCAGACTGGACACGCTGCGACAATGTGCGCTCACCCGCTAGTTTGTCTGCCTCATAGCTGGCTGAAACCCCAACGTGAATTTGAATGTTAGGACCCGATCGTGCCAGTCGAATGATCATGCCGTTTCTAACGGGCACCTGAGTCATGCGTTTGCCGTCTAGATAAGTGCCGTTTGCGCCCAAGCTTTCGACTTCCCAGACAGAATTGATCCGCCGCAGTTCTACATGATATCGAGAGACGACAGCACTATAAAGAACGACTTGATTGTCGGTCGATCGCCCGATGCGAATCACCGATTCATCGTCAAACGTCCAACATTGAACGGGCTTTAACTGGACAGGGTGCAGAAGGGTCAGAGTAATCACATTAGCGCCGCAGAGTCTGGATATGCAGACAGAATGAGAAGACTGCTCGTGTCTAACTAGTTTGTAGTCTAATTCTGC
Source organism: Phormidesmis sp. (assembly GCA_043772715.1). Taxonomy (GTDB): domain Bacteria; phylum Cyanobacteriota; class Cyanobacteriia; order Leptolyngbyales; family Leptolyngbyaceae; genus Phormidesmis_A. The sequence continues at coordinate 9,563 of JAYVFW010000272.1, forward strand.
TTTAAGAAAAGCGGTCAAAATGCGGAACGTCACCACTCTAACTTAGACTAAATTCTTCTGAACGGTTTCTTTAAAGTCAAAAAAGATACTTCATCACGACATCTGAAATAAGAAGGAAACTTTATCGCCTTTGCCTAAGGCAATCCGATCGCCCGAACGCAGCCGATGACGATTTCCTAACAGCAACGGCACGTTATTAATATAAGTGCCATTTGAGCTGCCGACATCTTCAATGTAGTAAGCATCACTGTCAACCCGAATATCAGCATGAATGCGAGAGACGATTTCTGAGTTGGGAAAGCCAGAGACATCAATATCAGGCGGAATGCGATCGTTGGGCTTGCCAATATGCACCACAGGCAGCCCTTGCGGTAGCTCGATCACCACATTGGTTTGCAAATGCAACAATCTGCCCGACTGATTTTGCAATTGGGTGGTTGAGCTAACGGGGATGGATGCCGCGATCGACTCTGGAAGGGGTGACATCGGTTCAGCCACGGGTTCTTCGGGCGAGGTAGGGGGAGGCGGCACGATTAACGGGTCGGGCGAAACCAGTGGCTCGATCGCGAGCAAATCGGGCAAGCGATCGGGTTCAGATTCGCTCACGGGTGACGAAACTGCTGTCGCGATCTGACTTTCAGCCTCTGAGGTCTTTAAATTAAAGCCACACTGACCGCAAAAACTGGCATCAGCTTGCACGGTCGTCCCACAATTAGGGCATTGAGTCGTCGCTGGAAGAGGCGTATAGCAAGCCTCACACTGCACCGCACCATCAGGATTTTGATGGTTGCAATTGGGACAGACAATCATGAAAGTTTCCCCATTCACCAAACCTATGATAAGTGAAGAGTTTCAAGTTCTCGCTAAATGTAAAACTTATCCCTCATTTTTGAAGTTTTGTCCGGCTGGTTGATCGAGCAACCACCACAAGTCGCCTTGGGGAGCAATCAAACGAGAGGGATAGGTCATATCGTCGGCAACCGGAGCAAAGATTTGGGCAAGAGCGCTTTGTTTATTGGCACCTGCCACCATAAAAATCACCGTCTGCGCGTGGTTAATTAACGGAACTGTGAAGGTAATGCGGGGTTGTCCATCTTTGCTACCAACAGTGACTAGTCGATCGTGCACTTGCAACGCCTCGGTATGCGGAAACAGCGAAGCCGTGTGAGCATCATCCCCAATGCCTAACAAGATCACGTCAAACGCTGGAAACTCACCCGCTTTGACCTGAAAAAAGGCTTGCAGTTCGGCGGCGTGGGTTTGCGCCGCGATCGCCGGATCAGCTTCAGTCGTCGCCATCGGGTGAATATTGCTGGCAGGAATTGCCACGCGATCGAGCCATGCGAGTCGTGCCATGCGCTGGTTGCTGTCAGGGTGATCACCCGGAACATAGCGTTCATCGCCCCAAAAAACGTGAATTTTGTCCCACGGTAGGGATTGCGCTGCGAGTTTTTCATAGAGCGGTTTTGGTGTGCTGCCGCCCGCTAGCGCGATCGTTGCGATTCCTCTTTGAGTGACAGCGGCGTTGAGTTTGTCTAACACGATTGCTAGGGCGCGATCGACCAGCGCTTCTAAATTGGGCAAAACTTCTACAATTTTGGTCATGGTCTCCATCGTTAAAACTGCCACTTGATAGCGTAAGGGGATTTTTTTGATCTTGCCTTGCTCTACGGAATAGTTTCAGATCAGGGTGTCAACTTATAGTTTTCGTGATAGTGGGAAGTTACAGTCAACATTCATCTAGCAGCACTTCTAGAGCCGCTTTCATCTCAGAAGGATGGGTGGTTGTCGTGCCAAACTGACGAACGACAATACTCGCGGCAAGATTGCCTAAGACGGCGGCTTCCCAGAAAGTTGCCCCAGCGGCGAAACCGAGGGTGAGAGCAGCGACGACGGTATCGCCTGCGCCCGTGACATCAAAAACATCGGTGCGATTAAAAGCGGGGATCGATTGTTCGGTGCCGTCGCGATCGAACAACGTCATTCCCTGTTCACCTCGCGTAATCAGAAATTTCTGTGCCTGAGTCAGCTTTAACAAATCCCGTCCCGCTTGAGAGAGAGTTGCCGCGTTGGTAATTTTGTAGCCAACCGCAAGTTCTGCTTCGGGCAGATTGGGCGTAAAGAGCGTGGCTTTTTGGTAGCGATCGAGTCCAGTTTGAGCGTCAACAATGGCACGAGGATGAGCAAGCACGGCATCAATCACAGGTTGAGTTAGCGTGCCATCGCCATAGTCAGAGCAGACGATCGCATCCACTGTGCCAATGTGCTGATGAATGTAGTCTGCAAGCTGCTGCTGAAGGTTGGGAGCGGGAAGCTCGTCGGACTTGCGATCAATTCTCACAATCTGCTGAGTCACCGACTGACGGGCGTGCCCAGAGATGCGAGTTTTGGTAATGGTGGGGCGATCGGGATCGAGAAAAATGCCTTGAGTATCGATTCCTGCGTCTAGAAAGATCTGCTGAATGGCTTGTCCTTGCTGGTCTTTGCCCAACAGCCCAACTGCCTTTACCTTGGCTCCCAACTGGGCAAAGTTATAGACCGCATTCGCGCCGCCACCTGGCACTTGTCGCGTCGTTTCGTGGCGCAAAATTAGCACTGGGGCTTCACGAGACACCCGCTCGACCTGTCCCGTCATAAATTCGTCTAAGGTCAGATCGCCCACGATCAGAATCTTTGCTTGAGAAAACTGATCCATGAGGTGAAACAACCGATCGACAGATTGCCGAAGTTGAGCGATAAACGTGGCATCTAGGGACATAAGACGTGATTTGCAGCGATCGACGTTCTATTGTCGCTCAACACGGCATCGATCGACCCAAAAAGAAAATTAGTCAGACTGACAAACAGCAATTAAAATTCGCAGCAACTGCTCCACGTTTTCAGGAACCCGATAGAGTGTAATGTCTTGCGTCAGCAGTTTGGAAGTCCGCTCTAACACTCCAAAGCGCCAATCTTCCCCAGTGGTGACTACACCATAAAGAATAGGAGTCTCGGAGTCGATCCACTTATTTAGCGCAATTAACTCTGCTCAATAGTCCGGACATTTTTTTGAACGGTTCCACAAGGCTTTCAGGGCTTGCAGTTCCAGGATCGAGCAATTTTATCAAAGTTAGCTTTGCCTCTGA
>JAYVFW010000273.1:0-4182 GCA_043772715.1 Phormidesmis sp.
ATCGTTGGCGACCCTTGATCAGAGATGCGATCGCAGGCAAACAAAACTCGTATCTCTTCCCATTTGCAGAAAATGGGACAGATTGGTTAGCGAGTTACAGTTCAGTGCAGATTCCTAGCAATGGCACCTCCCGAACTTGGGTCATTTTAGCGGCGACACCTCTCGCAACTGCGCTGTCTAGCCTCAGTGAAATTCAACAAGTTCTTTTAATTCTCACGATCGGACTGTTGACGGCAATTTTGCTAGCAACGCTTTATATCGCTAGAGATTTAGCCCGTCCGATCGAGCAACTCAGCGACTATGCGCTGCGAATTCGAGAACGCTATTCGTCCGATCGTGCGCCCAAAAATTTCAAAGTCCGAGAACTCAATCACCTGGCAGAAGCCCTTGACAACATGGTCGAGCGACTCGAAGAACGGGCAGAAGAACTCGAAACAGCTTGGCAAGAAGCGCAAATCGCTAACCAGCTAAAGAGCGAGTTTTTGGCGACCACTTCCCATGAGTTGCGGACTCCTTTGAATGCCATTATCGGCAGTGTTCGTCTGGTGAGAGATGGGTGCTGCGACGATCGAGCCGAAGAATTAGAATTTTTGCAACAAGCCGATGATGCCGCCCTTCATCTACTGAAGATCATCAACGATCTGCTAGACATTGCCAAAATCGAAGCGGGCAAAGTCGAACTTAGTTTGCAGCCTGTAGACATTCAAGATCTCTGTAGTCAATGTCTCAAAATGGTCGAGCCAGGGTCAGAAATGAAGCGATTGAAGCTCGTTTTAGAGTTAGACGATCGCGTCGATCGGGCACTGATCGATGAGCGCCGAGTCAGGCAGATGGTGATCAATCTGCTCTCTAATGCGGTCAAGTTCACGCCCGAAAGGGGACAAGTGACGCTGAAAGTTTGGCTGGGATATGGGCACCAGTTAGAGCAAGATACTCGCCCTGATCACAGCCCTGTTAATCCCAACACGCCTTATTTGTGTCTAGAAGTTCAAGATTCGGGCATCGGCATTCCTAAAGACCGATGGCACCTTTTGTTTCGTCCTTTTCAGCAAATTGACTCATCGCTAACCCGCAAGCACGAAGGCACCGGGTTGGGGTTGGCACTCACAAAACGCCTCGCCGAGCTGCACGGTGGAACGCTTTCGTTTGATTCGGTTCAAGACTACGGCAGCACTTTTCGGATCTGGTTGCCACTGCTAGAATCTGTGCCTGTGAATACTGCTAGAGTGACGATCGATCCACCAGAATTAATCAGCACCTCAACCCCTCCACTAAGTGAGACAACCCCTCTCAGCGTTCCTCAAAGTTAACGTCAGTTCGACAGAAGTAGTTCGCAGCGAACAGCTTTGCTGAACCGAAGGCAGTATGAATTCGGAAGCCCTCTAAATCCCCCAAAATGGGGGACTTCAAGCCAAGACTTCCGGTTCAAAGTCCCCTATTTTGGGGGATTTAGGGGACAGAAGCCGACTGAAACGGAGCGAAAAAACTCGTCGAATTTACGTAAAGTTAACGTGTGAGTGGCTGAAGAGCCACGATTTGCCCACCTTGTTGCAGCGACTGAGACAGCGCAACGAGAATTTGAACTAACGCTGCTCCGAGCCAACCCGAAGAAATATTTGAGGACTGATTTTGCCGAACACAGGTGAGAAAGTGATCACAGACTTGCTGAAGTGGCTCTTGCGGTGGCAAGGTTAAACTCTCATAGCGTTGATTCACTGGAGTGAACTGCTGCTCTTGTTTTAGCTGTCCCCACTGGATTGAGAGCGGCTCTGGCGAAAGTTCGTCAAACGTCAGCGTTCCCTGACTGCCCACAATACTCAGCCTGCGTTGCTTATCCGGGTTGAGCCAGCATAGATGAATCGTTGCCTCAAATCCATTGGGATAGGTGAGTGTGACCCAAACCACATCCGATAAGGTTGCCTGAAGCCATGCCGTCCCTTTTGCTTGCACCTGACAGGGCATGGCTCCAAGCCACTCGTTAAAAATTGCAATGTCGTGAATCGCTAAATCCCATAGCGCATCGACATCCGATCGGACTGGGCTAAGGTGCGTCCGGGCAGCATAGCCATAGCGCAAATCGCCTAATTCTTTGGCTTGAATCACCGCTTTTCCACGCAGCACAGCGGGATGGAACAAGTAAGTGTGGTCGATCGCGAGTTGACGGTGCTGCTGGTCTGCAAGCCGACAAAGCTGAACCGACTCTGCGGCACTTAACGTCAACGGTTTTTCTGCCAAGACATGCAGTTTCTGATTTAAAGCTGCCGTGATTAGAGAGAAATGAGTTGCGGCGGGGGTGGCGATCGCAACCGCTTCAACCCCTTCAATTTGCAAGGCGGCTTGAAAATCGTGGGTGAGAATCACCCGATTTTTTAAGCAAAACTGCGCTGCTGCCCTAGTCAGATGATCTGGGTTAGGGTCAACCACAGCCACCACACGAGCCAGCGGATTGTCTAAAAAATTTCGCAGTAAGTGGCTTCCCCAACGCCCAACTCCTACGATCGCTATCCCAATCTGATCAGACATTGACAAACTCCTCAAACTAAGCAGCAGAGGAGAATAAGATGCCTCTACTGACCACTCAACGCCAAAAATGCAATCTGGGCTGCGGCTTGTTCTGCGGCTTTGCGCGATCGCCCAGTTCCTCGCGCCAAACACTGCCCCTGAATCCACACTTCAGCCGTGAAGCGATCGGGGTCATTGTGAGTTTGCCCATTTTCTTGAGTCCGATAGTCAGGCAAGGTTTTTTGGTGAGCCTGAGTCCAGGTTTGCAAAGCGGCTTTATAGTTCTGTCGAGCCGGGTCAGCCAAAATTTCGGTCGCGAGTGGCTGAAAGTGACGATCGAGCCAGGGTCGAATTAGCTCTAGGGTATGGGTGCTGAGATAGAGCGCTGCCAAAACTGCTTCTAAAGAGTCTGCCATGCGAGACTCTTGCCCTGCCACGTCTGACATCGCACTTGCAGACACTAGCAGGTAGCGATCGAACCCATAATCGTTGGCGATGATTGCCAGAATGCGATCGCTGACTAGCACTGATCTCAAAGCCGTAAATTCACCCACTTTTAGGTGGGGATATACTTCCAGCAAAAACTCAGCCGCGCCTAGTTTGACGACAGCATCTCCCACAAATTCAAGTTGCTCATAGTTTTCTTCTGCCGAGATGGTGGAGTGCGTGAGCGCCAAATCCAACAACTCCCATTTAATCGGGGCTGTTTCGGGCAAGCCCAATCTCTGAACTAATTGTCGTAGCTGCTGCTGACGACGGGGATACTGTAAATTCATCCTCAGGAATCGCACAAGTGAAAGCTGTCTTCTCCACCCTATACCCTACCCTGTTTTTTCAAAATTTCGCTTTCAAGCAGAGCGCAATATAGCATAGGTGCGTTGAATCTCGCTGATCGTAGCGGCTGTCGGAAGCGGAACCTCGGTGGCTTCTTGAAGCGCCCGATTAAGGGTAATGGTCGTCACTTTAAGTTGGTCAGAACTGGGAAGGAAAGCAGTGTTACCTGATTTTCCTAGGTGCCAATGCTGCGCTCTCACGACATCGATCGTGGTTGGAAACACCCCTACTAACATTGCTAGCACTTCGCTCGGCAAGCTGATCACGACTTGGCGACCAAAAAACTCTTCAAAACCAGCCAAGAGCCGCTCTGCTCGCAGGGTTGGTTCGGGGGTTTCAACAATTTTCTGCAACCATCGCCCCCATTGAATCCGTCTTCCATAGGCTCTGCGGCGATCGTCTGTGGATTTAATCGGAATGAGTTGCGGTGAGCCGATCGCAATCACCGCCCGATAGTGTGGCTCAACTAGGCTGCCAACCACAGCGCCCGGACCGGCGAACTCGGCATGAAATTCTTTACAGAGGATTAGCCCACTCTTTTTTTGCTCGCTAATAGCAAGAAGGTGTTCAGCAGGGAGGGCAACCTCTGAACGGTTAGACGAGAGGATGAGAGTAGAAGTTTGGCTATCCACGGATTGATATTACCGTCTGTCGGTAAAGCGAGCGTCTTTAATCAGGCAGATTCTCAGGTCACCTCATCCTAGTGCAGGTCAAAAGCATGACGTTGCCTCTCTCAAAGGACTTTGCTGAATCTACACATTTCCTCAGCCAACCTTAAAGAATATCGAGAAATTAAACCTTTTACATGAGGTGGCTTTTTGTGAAATTACAAAGCGCTGAAGCGGC
>JAYVFW010000274.1:0-12668 GCA_043772715.1 Phormidesmis sp.
TGATTGCAACCGCTTTGCACCTAGTTAATCCTGAGCATTTACGCAACTGGTTCGCAGACTGTTGTTACTGTACTTCATAAGCCTGAAATGCGCTGTAGCATCAACGGATTGATGCGATTAAGACATTTGTACTATAATGGTTAGAAATCAAATAAGCTTCTCAAAAAGCTAAATTGTTCGACCTCACCTCTAGCCTGATCAGAAGCCGCTCAAATTAAGATGATCAACCCGTTTAACTCTATATACAATAACCTCAAGAGAAAATAACTCAGGCAATAAGAGACTTGAGTGCTGTTGTAGTTTCAATTATTAAAGGCAGATTACGGCATGTCAATTATTGCCCTCAAAGCTTGGTATCTTCAGGAATATGAGCCGATTCGGGAGCTTGAAAAGCGTCCTCACGATCTGCGACTCAGCAAAAATAGCTTGTTAAAGTCTGGCTTGCGAGCAGATTTCTTAGAAGACAGCGAAGAGGTGAAAACTTCTCTCTGGTTTCAGCGCTATTTAGAAGGCGAAACCGTCGAGTTTTATATTGAAGGCAGTGGCGGCTACGCGATTTCTAACATCGATTTGCGAAGCCACGAGATTTATTTCTCAAAACAAGAAGTGATGGCGCATTTAGAGCCAACAATTTTTTTGTGCTATCAAACCGAATATTCTGAGTCGAGCGAGCTGCTGCGAGAAGAGTTAGACAAAATCATTGAATCGATTAACGGTCGATCGCGCCTCCCAATCACCCTCCAAGAATCGCACCGCCTCACCGATGGTCCGGTTCGCCTCACCAGTGCGCTGATGCGATCGATTCGACAATGCCTGTTATTTATCGCCGATGGCACCTCGATCGCTCAAATTTCTGGCTCACCTGCGCTGCTGATCCCCAGCCCTAAAGTCTGTGTTGAGATGGGCTATGCTCTGCAAAGCAAGCGATCGGAGCAGCTTTTACTCACCCAAATGGAGCGATCTGACTTACCCGGACAGTTTCCCTTTGACTTGCCGAGTCAAAACCGTCTCGTTTTTAAAGACAGAGCGCAACTCAAAAAGCTTTTGCCGAAAGCGGTCGAAACGCAATTGCAGCGCTTTAATTTAATTTCTTAGCGATCGCACCCAGAACTGCTGACCCGCGATCGTGATTTCCATCCGCTTCCAGACCATAATAAGGTCGTCGTGGTTGAGATAAAACAAAATGCCTAGAACGCCGAGTGAGTTTGCTGTTTACCTGTTGTTAGAGGGTGGTCATCGCGAAGAGGTACGGTTTGCTACGATTCAAGACTTTCAAAAATGGTATAGCGGCGAACTAGTGCCCAAAGCGGCTTCCAACGATTTTATTAGTGTGCCGATCAAAAATATTCAAGGCGAATATATGGTGGTGCGCCCTGCAAAAGTGCTGGGAATTCGAGTCGAGCCGCTCTATTCAGGCAGCGTTGATCGCTACTAAACAGTCAGGAACTTGAGCGCGATGGCAGCGTCTCGCTTCTAGCTTCTCCACCGTCAAAGAGCATGAGAAATTTGCAAATCGTTGAGAGACTTAGACTTTTAGCACTTATTAGTTTAGGTATTGCGATCGGGATCAATCCGGCTCGATCGCTGCCGATCCCCGTCAAGCCCAGTCAAATCGCTTCACCCAGTCCGCTCAAACCCACTCAACCACCGTCAAGCGCTTTAGATGAGCAGCTTTGGCAGCACTCTGGCGATCGTACCGCGTTGTTAAGAGCGATCGACTACAGTCTGCGCTATTTGCAAACGGCTCAGGCAGTTCGGGCTTACCAAAACTATCCGGTTAAAGGCATCACGCGCGATCTCGTCGATCGTAGTCTCAGACGTTTTAAACAACTGATTTTATCGTCGCGATCTGCCCAGCAATTACAAACAGCAGTGCTGCGAGAATTTGTTTTCTACCAATCCATAGGCAAAGACAATCGCGGAACTGTCTCGTTCACAGGTTATTTTGAGCCAGTCCACACTGCCAGCCAAGTTCGCACCCCAGACTATCGCTATCCGCTCTATCGATCACCCGATCTCGCAAGATTGAAAACGCCTCACCCAACTCGCCTTGAGCTAGAAGGCAAAGACGGCTTGCAGAGCAACAAAGGAGTGCTGCGAGGATTGGAACTGGTCTGGCTGCACGATCGCTTAGAAGCTTTTCTCGTGCAGGTGCAAGGCTCGGCCCGGCTGCAACTCACCGACGGCACCGTGATGACGATCGGCGTTGCTGCACATACTCATCAGCCTTATACAGGCATCGGGCGAGAATTGGTCAAAGACGGCAAACTTCGCCTTGAAGATTTGAACCTGCCCAACGTGGTGCAACACTTTCAACAGCATCCCGACGAGTTGGATCTGTATTTGCCTCGCAATCGGCGGTTTGTGTTCTTTAAAAATACTCAAGGTGCCCCTGCAACTGGGAGCTTAGGCATTCCAGTGACAGCAGAACGCTCGATCGCCACCGATAAATCCCTAATGCCACCGGGAGCGATCGCGCTGATTCAAACTCAAATGCCAATTTTGACCGCAAACCAATCCTTAGAACAGCGTCCCGTTAGCCGATTTGTCTTGGATCAAGATACGGGCGGTGCCATTTTGGGGGCGGGGCGAGTGGATGTTTTTATGGGCAGCGGGAAGGCAGCGGGCGATCGAGCCGGACTCGTCAACGCCACCGGACAGCTCTATTATTTCCTGCTGAAATCGTGAGGTGAGACGCACCAGTGCGGAGGCTAGTCAAGAGTTCTTCTATGCTGATTGAGGTTTGTAAAGCTTTCGTTTCACCAGCGTTTTGTGACACACACAGCACAGACCGACCAGCGCTGAAGCTCTCCGATCGGGGTAGGGCAATCGCACTGAGGGCACAGAGGCAAATGCTGGCTGCGTGACTGCATCACTGTTGTCCAGTAGGCAAACGCTGCTTTGGGGTCTGCCGGGTTCAGATTTGCTTTGGGAATGGGCACATCTTTAACGCGACTAGGATGCTCTAACCACAGCGCCGATCGCTCTGCATCATCCAGCGTTTGGCGGTTGTCTGGGCTGTGCCAGTGAGTGGTCGAAAACCGAATATCTGATAGGGGCATCGTCAGCAGAGCATTGAGCTTCTCTAAAATGCGTCGTCGCTCAAAAACCAGGTTCTGGGCCCACCCTGCATTCGCTGTAGCTACCTTTAACACATCGCGCTGAACCGTTACAGGACGAGTTTGCGCGGCAACTGCCACCCCAACCAGATCAGACCAATATCTTAAAACCTGCTGAAGTTGCGTTTCTTCGGGCGGTCGATACTGGTTTTTTAAGGAGCCTAAAACCCCTTGTAAACGTTGAAAAGTCATGGGAGGCAAGATTCAAGGAAGTGGATAATGCTAAATTCTTGAAGTCGCTCGAAACGATTCCGCTTTGTTTTCTGCACAATTAGAGAAAACTGCCAAACTCGATCGAGGTTTTTGATTCACTTTCAGCCATGTGAATTACACTGAGAGCGCAGATTCTCAAAGTCGTCTCTTTAGATTAGCGTTTGTGAGAAACTTCAGGATTTTAGCAACAGCAAATAGTCTATTCGTCGATTTTAAACGGTAGGAGTCAAAAAATGCGTCACAGCCCGTCGGTTGAGCCTTCCACTCAGTCTTCTATTCCCTCGCTTCACCCAAAGTTGCAGCGTGCCTTGGGGTGCCTCGACACTCGGCTTGACGAGGAGTTGGCACGATATCGACGGCAAAAAGCAGGACGCTCTGTGCCCCCAGTTGATGGGCTGAGACGCAAGCAGGTTGTCGCCAAAGTCGATTTAATGTCGTTTGCGGCTGCGGACGCTGCTAGTGCAGATCAGGTTTCTGGAAGTCCGGTTTCTGGAGACGATCGCGCCCAACTAACTCCGCCTATTCTTTCAGCAGAGCCGATTCCGTTGCGGCATGACTCGGCTGGCATGGAGCCAGACTTGTCTTCAGGTTTAGCGGTGATTGCTGCCAATCGGGATGATGCCCACGCCACCTTGAGCCATTCGCTGCAAGATTCAGAAGCTAACTACTTAACAGACTCTTCAACGCCCCCCGATGACTATCTAGAATCGTCTGAAGAACTGTTGCGAAGTTTGGCGAGAGAAGAGGCGCAAGTTCAAGCCGAGCGAGGCTTTTTAGAAAGTCTGGTGACTCCGCTAGGCGTGGGGGCAATGCTGATGTTGCTGCTGTCGAGCGCCATGTTTGGCTACGTGATTATGAACCCCGCAAGTTTGAGCGGGTTGAGCCAGATCTTTGCCCGTCGAGATGCGGCTCCTAGCCCCGCGCCGACTGCCCAAGCACAAGGAGACATTCCTAATACACCGCCGCTTGACGCTAAAGAATTTGTTGATTTGGGGTTAGGCAATCTGACCACGTTGAAAACCCGTCCGACGAGTGGGTTGCCCCAAAACGGCACGCCTTCACCCTCGACATCGACTGCGCCCGTTGCGTCTCCGGCTGCCTCACCAAATGCGAGTCAGCCCAAGTCTGTCACTGTCCCCAACACGCCCGCTCCTGCAAATGTCAGTGCTGGAATCGCCCCCGTTCGCTCTGCGCCCGTAATCAGACCCAATCCGGCTCCGGTAGCTCCTAGCTATCCACGATCGTCATACATCCCAGCGCCGACGATCAGACGTTCTGCCCCGATCGCGCCTTTGCCAACTGTGCCAATTCCTCGCCCTCAGCCGCCGATCGAGCGGGCCCCTGCGCCAGCGCCAACGGTGACTTATCACGTCGATACGCCTTATGACAGCGATCGCACTTACGACAAAATTCAGCAAAGCAATTCGGGGGCTGAATTTGTTAACACGCCAGAAGGAGGCTTTATTCGATCGGGGAGCTATCGCAGCGAGGCAGAAGCCAAGGCAAAAGTTGAAGAATTGCAAAATCAAGGCATTCCTGCCGAAGTCCGCAAATAGTAGGAAAGCGCAACCGAAAAGGTACGGTAATATTGAGGGTAACTAGCGAGAGCCGCATTACCGGAGATCAGCGATGGGACTTTTTGACCGAATTTGGCGAGCGATTCGTGCAAACATTAACCACCTGGTTGGTCAGGTTGAAGATCCAGAAAAGATTTTGGAGCAGACGGTCTTGGATATGCAGGATGATCTGATTCATCTGCGGCAAGCAGTGGCTCAGGCGATCGCGACTCAAAAGCGCACCGAGCGGCAGTGTTCTCAAGCCAAATCGCTGTCAGAAGAATGGTATCGCCGCGCTCAACTTGCCCTGCAAAAAGGTGCTGAACCGTTGGCAAGAGAAGCGCTGACTCGCCGCAAATCTTATCAAGAGACGGCAGAGGCGATGGAGGCGCAACTGACTCAGCAGAGAGCGATCGTCACGCAGCTTAAGCAAAACATGATGAAGCTGGAGAGTAAAATTTCAGAAGCGAAGACCAAAAAAGATCTTTATATCGCTCGCGCCCGGTCTGCAAAAGCCTCTCAGCAACTGAATGAAATGTTGAGCAACGTGGGCACCGGCAGCGCCATGAATGCGTTTGAGCGGATGGAAGAAAAAGTGTTGCAGCTAGAGGCGCAGTCAGAAGCGATCGCTGAGTTGGGCACCGATGATTTAGAGAAACGGTTTGAGGCACTCGGCGAAACCGATGAGATTGACGCAGAGTTAACCTCAATGAAAAATCAGCTTACGTCGGGCACTCCGTCTCAGTTGCCTGCTTCGGCTCAACTTGACGTTGATCCAGAGTTAGAGAAGCTACGATCTCAGATTCGCGAAACCTGAATTTTGACGATTCATGACTGAAAGCATCGAAGGAATTCACAACTTTTTAAAGCTATCTGACCACATTGCTACAGCAGGTCAGCCGATCGAGAACCAGTTCGCAGCGATCAAAGAAGCGGGCTATCAAACGGTCGTCAATCTAGCCCCACCCGGATCGACGAATGCAATTCCTCACGAAAAAGACATCGTAGAATCGCTGGGAATGGACTACGTTGGCATTCCTGTGATTTGGACGAATCCAACCATTGAGGATCTCGATCGCTTTTTTGCTGTCATCAACGCGAATGCCGAACAGCAGATATTTGTCCACTGTGCCAAGAATATGCGAGTTTCTGCATTTATGTATCTCTATCGGTGCTTGCACGATCGCGACAATCATCAGCAAGCAGAACAGGATTTACACAGAATTTGGATTCCGAATGAGACGTGGCAAGCGTTTATTCAACGAGCGATCGAACATTACCGATCGGATCATTTAGGTTGATGAACTGAACGTTAGAGAATTTCTCGATTTTTAGTTTGGACTCGCTGATATAGCTCCTCCATCGTGGCGATAAACGAACTATCTTTGTGCCAAAAAGTAGGAAGTACCAGCAATCACTAATCAACTAAAATACCTGACTCACGTAGCAGGCTCATCGCTTTCTCTAATCCATAAATATAAATGAGCGTTCTAGGTAGCCAAGCATAAAACGCTCCGAGATCAAGAGTAGACGTTGTAACCGGAACATCTGGTCGCCAAAAGTCCACAAACTCTTGGATGGGACGACTAAGTTGACTACACTTCAGAGTCAGAAGATCCGCTAAGGCTTCATCGCCACCCAATAGTGCACAGTATGCTTCTTGGTCTACTACCATTACCCATCGTTTTCGGGCTGAGTATAGCGTGTATCTATCGACAAAGAGAGAAGGATTGTGAGCATCCATAAACTCTTGAGCGATTCCTTCCTCGTAGAATGCGTACTCGACCTGATCAGTAGGGATATAATAGTATGAGCTAGGTGTCGTTTCTGATAGTCCCCTGCGATTTGTATAAGTTGTTCTGCCTTCAAAATCAATTATAAAGTCCAGGATCATCAATGGAATGCATGATATCTACAAGGGCAGAAACTGCGTCCTTGTTCAGTTGAGCATTGCAGGGGTAGATGATATGGCGCGATGGTAGCTTCTCTGTGAAGTAAGTCTCGCGCGCACGATCGCTGTTAAGCTCGATCGCCAGTTGCTCAACGATGGGTCGAAGCTCAGTTTCATATTCATTCTGGGTGAGGGCACGCATCATTTTTTTATATCTATCGCCACTTGTACGATCGCAGTTCCTTCAGAAGAGATATTCTGCCTTCTTAACTGACGTTACACTGAAACTCAAGAACAAATTTTCTTCATCTAATCAATGTCTGCCTTCCCCGCTCAAACTCTCGCTCTTGAAGACTTCCTCAAACTGCCGTGTTTGGAAGAATCTCCAGCATGGGAATATGTAGATGGGGTCGCGCTTCAAAAACCTATGCCCAAGACTCGGCACTCTATTTTGCAAAAGCGCCTGTTGGGTGCGATCGACAAGAGCAGCGACCACTACACAGCGTTACCTGAACTCCGGTGTACCTTTGGAGAACGGTCTGTTGTACCGGATGTTGCGGTTGTTAACTGGAATCGCATCCAAATTAACGACCTAGGAGAGCCAGAAGATGACTTCACTGAAGCCCCTGATTGGACAATTGAAATCCTTTCTCCCAATCAAAAAGCAAATCGTGTGATCGATAACATCTTGCACTGTTTGCGGCATGGCTGCAAGCTGGGTTGGATGCTTGACCCAGATGATTATTCGGTTCTCATCTTTACGCCTCATCAAGAACCCGGAGTGTATAGAGGAAGTCGCCAGCTTCTGGTACTTGGAGATATCGACTTGACGCTGACAGCAGAGCAAGTTTTTGAATGGTTAAAGGTAGGCAGACGTTAACTAGAGAGAACTCATTGCCTCGACTACTTGCTGAGAGACAAACGGCAAAATTGCTTCATTGGCACTGTGGGGTTTGCCCTCGGTGAAGACGACTAATAGATAAGGTCGGAGCGTTGGCACCTCAATATAGGCGGCATCGTGACGGACTTGACTCGTCAATCCTGCTTTTGACCACAATTGCGCTCCTTGCGGCAGCCCGCCGCCTAAAAAGCCAGTCACCTGATTTTCGGGGTCAGCCTTGAGATCGTCGGAGTTGAGCGATCGCCGCAGCAAATTCATCATCGTTTGCGATCGGGCAGCAGACACCGCCACTCCGCCAATAATGCTGTGCAGCAATTGCGCCGCCGCATGAGTCGTCAGCATATTGCGATTCTCGAAGGTGTCGCCGACAAACGCCCGTTCTCGACCATAAGCCCCATCACACCAGGTTTTCTGGTTCATATTCACCGTGGCTAACTCTGACCAGCCCAGCCCTTGGAAATAGCGATTGACAATGTTGCGCTGCTGCTTCCAGGTTTCAAACGGGGCGGCAGGCAGTTCGGGTCCGCTGGTGGTGCCCGTCAGAATGTCCATTACTAGACTCGTAGCATCATTGCTCGAATCGACGATCATGTCGCGCAGTGCTCGCTCAAACTCATTTGAAGTCTGGATCATGCCTTTCTCTAACCATTCTTGCGCGGCAACCAAATAGAACAATTTGATGACACTAGCCGGATAGATGCGCTCGACTCCTCGATAGCTAAAGCCACGCACTGACTGTTGCCAAAACTCATTTGAGTTAATTGCGCCGCCTGTGTTAACAAAAACTGGCGGATCGTAGACTAGCCAGGTGATCGCAATCTGGTTTTGTGCCAAACTCGGAAACTCTGCCAAAGTGGTTGAGAGAATCCGATCGCCCAATGTTTGTAATTGTTCGTCTTTGCGGAAGAAAGTCATAATCGATGTTTGAGGCGTAAGCCGTTAATAATTAACTTGGTTTATTGATCGCTCATTTGTTGTATGCAGTATCTCATCAAAGCTAACCTTAATCTTTACACCTCCCCTGAACTGGCTAGTCTGGCAACTCAAGCTGAAGCCGATCGCTACTTAACGATTCTTGCTAACCCTCAAAATTCTCCGCTGCAAGTCCGCCTCTGCGAAGACGACTATCCGGGTTGGTTAGCGGCGACAGATCAGCAATTTTTAGAAGAATCTCCAACACTTTATCAAGCGCCTGTGTGGTCAGAGACAGAGATTCAACGTCAAATTGTGGAGGCGATCGCGTTTACTCAGTCTGCAATGGCAGTGCCCAATCACTATCTCTGGGGCGGAACGGTTGCCCCCAATTATGACTGCTCTGGATTAATGCAAGCTGCTTTCGCGTCGGCAGGCATTCGCTTGCCGAGAGATGCCTATCAGCAAGAAGAATTTGTGAGAAAAATTGCGCTTTCTGATCTGATGCCAGGTGACTTGGTTTTTTTTGGTACGCCCGTTAAAGCCACTCATGTTGGACTTTATTTAGGGCACGATCGCTACATCCACAGTTCTGGCAAAGATCAAGGACGCAACGGGATTGGGATTGATGAACTGTCCGATCGAGGCGATGCCGTAAGCCGCACCTACTACGCGCAAGTGAGAAGTGCAGGGCGAGTTGTCGAGAGCTATCAGCCAAAAGGAAGGTAGCTCGATCGGGCAGAGCAAATACATCTTGCTAATCATCATCTCAAATACAGAAGACCTTTCAAGCTTGTGAACCTAATGAAGCGATCGCATCTTTGACTTTTACCATGAGAGTCATCGGGTCGATCGGTGAAGCAGTAAACCCACATTTCTCATAAAACTGCTTTGCACCTTCTGAGATGGCATGGATGAGAATTGCCCGTATTCCTGCGATCTCGGCGGCTTGCAACGTGCGAAGAATGGCATCTCGCAGCAGAGCACGCCCGATCCCTTCACCTTGCCAGCGATGATCAACTGCCCGAATCTAAAAGGATGTTTGAAAAGTAGTCGTTGAACGCAACACCCGTCCTGAAATAAATTTTGGGCTAACCAAGGAAAGTCCGTTGAAACGGACTAAAATTCTGAATTTGCTTGGCTTCCAACCCGTTTTAACGGGGTTTCTACTTTTCGCAACCGTTGACGCTGCAAACTTTGCACCAAAACTAGAGGGTGATGCTTGGGCGATAAGTTTTACTCCAACATTCAGAAGATTATTAAAGCGGCTCTTGTAGATGCGGTTTTGATAAGAAGTTTCTTTGCTTCATTCATAAGTTTTACTTCAAAACTAAGAAAATTATTAAAGCAAAATTTATGGATGGAGCTTTATTTACAAATTTCACTTGAGCGGCAACAAGTTTTGCTGATGCAGCAAACATAAATCTCGGCTATGCAATAAGCAAGCAACGTTAAAGTAGCTTTTACTACACTAAAATTTGGATTAGTTAAGTAAAAACAACTAGAATTTTCTAGTTTCAGTTAACACTGCCGCTTATTTTCCAGAAATTTTCTCAGGTCGGTTAAGTCTTCGATTCGCTAGAGTGCAACCGTAACATGATTCGTAAAGATGCACCGATGGTACAGCGTAAAAGAGGTTCTAGAGTGCTTGAGTGCGCCGATCGCCGAGCCGCTAGTTTACAGTCGATTTCACCCACACTTGACCTTAGCAGTGGACTCACCCTCGCAGCCTATCAAGCCGCAATTCAGGACATACGCTCGCAGCTAGTCGCTTACAACGCTGCCTTATCCGCGATCGACAAAGCCCGTGATGACATCAATCAAGCAGAGCGATCGCTCAGAGATTTGTCAGAACATATGCTGATGGGCGTTGCGGTCAAGTATAGCAAAAGCAGCCAAGAATACCTTATGGCAGGAGGTGTGCGTAAAGGCGACACCCGGCGTAAGTTGTCTCGCACCAGTGGGGTGGCAGGGGCGATCGACTCCCAAAAAGCCTCAACAAACGGACACTCGTCCATTTCAACCTTCACTTAAAGTCAAAGGATGCGCGATGACTTGTCTGACGCATCCTTTGTGATTAATCAGTAAGGTAAAACGCATTCTTCGTTTCAGATCGTCTATGACTTCAGGTTTTGCGCTTCTAGCGATCGTCATCGTTTTGGGTTTTCTCCTCGTTTTGGCTCCGATCGTCGCCGACTACTACTACGCCTGTCGTAAATTAGAGCAGTCTTCAAGCTCGTCAGATTTGGTCAGTAAAACGATCGCGGGAGGCTATCGCTATGTGTGTTGGGTGACAGGCACCGCCATGATTGCAGCCGCGATCGTCCTCCTGTTCCGGCTCGAAGGGTGAATTTTCCGCATTTTGACCAAAACCTCGGAGGTTTAAGCCACTCTGTCGGTCACGATGCTTGATTTTTGGTTGAAACCTCGGAGGTTTGCGTAAGGTTTTTTGTAGACAACTTCAGAGTCTTATGAGCCAATTCACTGAGTTGGGCTAATCTATTCAGTGAGTGGCGTAGAGGAGGGAGGAATTTATGTTGAGTTGGGATCAAAGTTCCAGCATTGCCCTGATGCAACGAGAACGGGCATGGGTGGAAATTGACTTAACCGCCTTGACACACAACGTTCATCAAATTCGCAGTTTGCTGTCGCCGCACACTGATTTGATGGCGGTTGTCAAAGCCGATGCTTATGGACACGGAGCCGTCACCGTTGCCCAAACCGTCTTGCACGCAGGCGCAACTTGGCTAGGCGTTGCCACCATTCCTGAAGGCATTGAGCTTCGAGAGGCGGGCATTGAGGCTCCGGTTCTGGTGATGGGCGCAACTCACACCGCCGAGCAAATTCGCGCGATCGCCCACTGGGGTCTTCAACCCACACTCTGCACCCCTAAACAAGCCCTCGTCTTTTCTGACGCGATCGGCAAGCCTTCACAGCGTCAGCCGCTACCTGTGCACATTAAATTAGATACCGGAATGTCGCGCCTGGGAACGCCCTGCCAAAAAGCGGTCGAGTTTGTGCAACTCGTTCAAAGGTTGCCGGGGTTAACGATCGCCAGCATCTATTCTCACTTAGCAACCGCTGACGACCCCGATCCCACAATCATGCGCCAGCAGCAGCACCGCTACGAACAAGCAATTCAAGCCTGTGGGTTTTCCCCAATCCCAAGCCCTGCAACCCGAAAGCCTTCCCCTCGCTTCCACCTCGCCAACTCAGCCGCTACGCTCACCGATGCCAGCTTACACTACGACATGGTGCGAACCGGACTGGTGATCTATGGACTGTATCCATCTGGGCACTTAGCCGATCGCATTGATCTCAAACCCGTGATGCAAGTGAAAGCGCGAGTTAGCCAGGTCAAAACTCTGCAACCTGGAACTGGGGTCAGCTACGGCTACAAATTTATTGCAAAGCAAGAGACTCAAATCGCTGTCGTCGGAATTGGCTATGCGGACGGCGTTCCCCGAAATCTCTCTAACCAGCTAACCGTCTTAGTAAGAGGGCAGCGAGTTCCTCAAATCGGTGCAATCACAATGGATCAGATCATGCTGGATGTCAGCACCATTCCCGCTTTGCAAGAAGGAGAAGTGGTAACGCTATTGGGGCAAGACGGCAACCAGCAGATTTTAGCGGACGATTGGGCGCAGACTTTAGGCACGATTTCCTGGGAGATTCTCTGCGGCTTTAAGCATCGCCTGCCTCGCGTTGCTGTCGGCAGACCTTACACAATTCGCCAACCCCTGTCTGGAGTTCGTCATGCTGCTCATTCGCAGCAGGGTGACCTAGGGTGATTAAGCAAGTCGCATCAAAATGAAATACCAGTTGAATCGTCAAACCTGCCAGCTTTTGAGATTAAGTTGGTATTTGATATTCGTAACTTCTTAAACGATCGCCGCAGCGTCTATCGACCTTGCGGGGGTGCGATCGCGCCACAATTAATTCGATATTGTTCTGGTAGCTCAGAGCGTTGGTCTTCAAGATACAGCGCATTTCAGGCTTATGAAGTACAGTAACAACCGTCTGCGAACCAGTTGCGTAAATGCTCAGGATTAACTAGGTGCAAAGCGGTTGCAATC
>JAYVFW010000275.1:0-12626 GCA_043772715.1 Phormidesmis sp.
CCCCCAAGTTTGAGGGGAACCAGAATCTTAAAGTCCCCCAAAATTGGGGGATTTAGGGGGCGAAAGGATTCAGCCCCGATAGACAGATTCATAGCATTATTCAGCAACGCCCTATTTTTTAGCCGCCGTTTGCTGATTTAACACTTGTAATGCTTTGGCAAATTGAGGATCTTCGGGCGTGCCAATCTTGTCTCGATCGCGCCCTAGTGCCTGACGCTGCTGATCGCTCAACTCGATTACTACATCGGGGTCAATGCCATGTTTGTTAATATCGCGTCCCTTGGGAGTTAGATATTTGGCGATCGTCACCGCCAACCCTGAGCCATCTCCTAACCCGCGCACTGACTGAACAAGTCCTTTGCCAAAAGTTTTGGTGCCGATGATCGTACCTCGCTTGTTATCTTGTAAAGCGCCTGAAAGAATTTCGCTGGCACTTGCCGATCCGCCATCGACTAGAACGACTAACGGTTTATCCGTCAGGGCCCGACGATCCGCATCTTCGCGATCGGATTCACCCTGACGATCAACCGTCGAGACAATTCCACCTTCTTGAATCCACATCCGAGCGATATCTACACTGGCATGGAGTAAGCCACCTGGGTTCGATCGCAAATCTAAAATATATCCGGTTACTTGTTGCTTCTCTAAATTTTGGATGGCTTCTCGCATTTCGGGCGCGGCGTTAGCGCTAAATTGCACCAAACGAATGTAGCCGATGTTACCAGCCGGAGTTTTTTTATCACTGTAGCGAACCGGATGAATCTCAATCTTGGCTCGCTTGAGCTGATAGTTAAACTCCTGATTGTTTCGCATCACGGTTAGCTGCACCTCAGAGCCAACCGGGCCCCGAATCAGCGTCACCGCTTTGTTGACATCCATGCCATCGGTGCTGGTGCTGTCGATTTTAGTAATGATGTCTTTGGCAATAATTCCCGCAGTCGCAGCCGGACTGCCTTCGATCGGCGAAATCACCGTCAGCTTCTTGGTCTTCTCGTCTGCTGCAAGCTGAATGCCTACCCCGGTCAGTTCTCCAGAGGTATCAATCTGCATATTCTTGTACTCTTCTGGGTCCATAAATCGGGTGTAGGGATCGCCCAATTTTTTCACCATCTCGCGGATTGCGTCGTAAGCTTCTTTTTTGCTGGCGTAGTTGCGATTTAGATATTGAGTGCGAACGGCTTTCCAATCGACTTGATGAAAGGTGCCATCGACAAAGCTGCGATCGATGATGTTCCAGACTTCATCTACCACTTCTTTCGGATTTTCACGAAAAAATGCCTGAACCTTCGATCGCTGGATTCCGAACCCCGTAACGGTTACTGCCGTGACTGCGGCGGCTGTTGCGCCGAGAACAATCGCTCTTTTCGTGATCGCCATACCACTAAGCCGCAAGAAAGGACTGCAAGATTATGATCAATTTAACACAGGCTGAGAAGTGCGGTCTGGGTTGAATGCCATTTCTAGACTTTCGGCTACTTTGCCTGATTTCGCACCTGACGCGCCGTTTCTAAAAGGGCTGCCCACCGCTTTTGCAGTTGTTTTGCAGTCCACTTCAGGGTTTGCGTGATCTCCTGGTCACTGGCGGCAGTTCGCTTCAACTTGAGAAGCTGAGTTTGGTCAGGCGTAAGTTGCCCTAAAAATGCGTCCCATTCTTGGGGAGGAAGCCCTAAATTTTGATCGAGATCGGCTCCTAACCACTCGTGGACAAGCTTCCAGTTTTGGGAAATGGCAAACTTTTCGACATGGTATTTAAATCTCTGCTGAAGATAATCGCGCTGACGCGGAGACATGGATAAAATATCGTCGATTTCAGGAACAGACAGGTCTTGAAGTTTTAGCGTTAAATAATTGACACAATCGGTCTGTCCTTGTGATTCGAGATATTGAATCAGTTCACCCACGACCCGATCGCGCAACGCAGATTCTGAAGGGTCAACTTTGTCAGCGACCATTTGTTCGCGAATCATTTTTAAGATCGGCGATCGCCCATAAGCTTCGGCTTCGTCTCCTTTTGCCGACTCCATTGCCGTTTCAATATCAACCGCGATTTCGTGGGGTTGGCGATTTGCAAACCGTTGAGCGCGCAAAATCACTAACTGCTGATTGTGCTGACTAGGAAGGGTAATTCGTCGCTTGGCATACTGCTCAGTAAATGCCATATATTCAGCGAGTTGCAGCCGAGTGCGGGGCTGATAGGTTTCTGCCAGTTTATTTTCTCGTCGGAAGGCTCTCAATGACTCAGTATAAAAGCCTTGCAGAAAGTCTTCGATCAAGCTGTAGCGGGCTTGAAAGCTCAATTGCAGGTAAGCAGGCGCGATCGGGCGATAAACCATCGTGCTGAGAATGCTGTGTAGCTCAATGCGACCCTGCTGAGAATTGAGGCGATAGTAAGTCACACACTTTTGCAGACGATAACGCGCCAGCGTCAGCCGCCAAGAACTGATTTCGCCCGAAGTCTGAATGCGATCGCTTTTAAGACAAATGCGCTCAACTTCGGTCGCGATGCGATCGGTGATGGCTTGAATCGCTTGACCTGTGATCTGAAGGTCTGCTTCTAGCTCAGTAGCTAAAAGGCGGGCTAATTTCTGAGTTTCGGGAGAAACCTCAACGTTGGACTCAATCTTTGATGGGTCTAATGGAGAATCGGACTCGATCGCAGCAGGAAAGGTTGCTTCATGCGGGAGCGACTTTGCGGATTTGGTGTTCATAGCGAAACTCAGACTTTGGTAATGCACACCAGTTGCTACACGCTGCCTCCCGGTCTTCCGGTAAATTTAGCGATCGGGAGGTCAGTTTTTCAGTTGGTTACTTGAGGCGATACAACTTTTAATTGGCACGATATCTAATCAGGTCAACGTAAATCGATGCAGGGTATGCAATCTAAGCACCTCCGTATAGAAGATCGTCCAAACCTGTCAAACAATATACTACTGCGTTTCAGTGGACGATCTACAAAGTGGCAGCTAGACAGAAATTTTGAGCGTTCAGGAGATGTCCATAACTTAAAAATCCTCTGCGATAGCCAGGTCTGCCGTGGCTTCCCATCCCAACCCGCGACGAACGACTGTGGGTTCGTCACTTGTTAAATCTAAGATGGTGGAAACTTGGTAAGAAGGTTCTTCTCCAGTGTCTACAATTACATCGACTAGACCGTCCATTGCATCAAACAGTTCCGCTAGCGATAAATTTTCAGAATCGCGTTTGGCTGGCGTGAGTTGATCATTCGTGGAAATGTGGGCTGAAGTCGAAACGATCGGGTTTCCGAGTGACTCTAGCAGAGCTTGACACAAGCGATGATCGGGAACTCGAATGCCTGTAGTTTTGCGCTTAGGACTCATCACTAACTTCGGCACCAGCTTGGTTGCTGGCAGCAAAAACGTGTATGAACCGGGAACTAGACCTTTCATAATCCGATAAGCCTGGTCACTGACGACTGCATATTGAGCAATGTTAGACAAAGATGGACACAAGAAGGTGAGCGGCTTATCGTTAGACATTTGCTTGAGCTGTCGAACTCGCTGCACGGCTGATTTAGAGTTGAGGTCGCAGCCGATCGCATAAACTGTGTCAGTCGGGTAGAGCATCACAGCCCCACTTCGCAGCGCATTAACCACTTGGTCAACGCCTCGACGCTGAGGATTGACAGGATGAATTTTATAAACGGTTGCCATAAATGAGACGAATTATCAGGTGTAGGGTGTAGGGGCTATCAAGTTGCTATGACGATGCAAAAAGTTGCTTATCTAGAGTGCCCGACTGGAATTGCGGGAGATATGTGTTTAGGAGCGCTAGTGAGTGCAGGCGTTCCTTCAGACTACCTGACTGCGAACCTCGATCGATTGGGTATCGCCCAGGAGTATCGCCTACGGACAGATTTGGTGCATCGAAATGGGCAGCAGGCGACAAAGGTCTGGGTTGACCTGTTGGAGGATCACTCTGATCTAGAGCGTACGATCGCGGCTCATACCCCGGCAGGACATCATCACCCTCACGATCATTCTCATCACCAGCCGGACGATCGGCAGAAAACAGGGTCGCGACTGCGGCACCTGCCCGAAATTGAGCAGATGATCCAGCGAGCAGAGTTGCCTCAACGGGCTGAAGCCTGGAGTCTCAAAATCTTTCGCCAACTGGCAGACGCAGAGGGGTCAGTGCATGGAGTTCCGGCAGAACAGGTGCATTTTCACGAAGTGGGCGCGATCGACGCGATCGTCGATGTCGTAGGCACCTGTTTAGGACTCGATTGGCTGGAGGTCGATCACATCTACTGTTCGTCGCTGCCAACGGGCGGGGGCACAATTCACGCGGCGCATGGTCGGTTGCCCGTGCCAGTGCCAGCCGTGCTAAAGCTCTATGAGTTGCGGCAAGTGCCCATTTATAGCAATGGCATTGAGCGAGAATTAGTCACCCCGACTGGGGCAGCGATCGTCACCACTCTGGCAACTCAGTTTGGTGCGCCGCCAGCGATGACGTTGCACAAGATTGGGTTGGGTGCCGGATCTCGTGATTTGCCAATTCCCAACATTTTGCGGCTGTGGATTGGCGAATCGAATCATGCCCACGAGGATTTGGAGAAGCACACCCATTCTTTAACTACTGCGATCGTTCCTCAATCCGTTGCTAATTCCGAAACGATTTCGGTTCTCGAAACTCAGATTGACGATCTCAACCCGCAAGCGATCGGCTATGTGTTTGATGCATTATTCGCCGTCGGTGCAGTGGATGTGTTTACTCAAGCGATCGGCATGAAGAAATCGCGTCCGGGGATCTTGCTGACGGTGATTTGCCCACCCGAAAAAAAGCTTGCGTGTGAAACAGTCTTGTTTCGAGAGACTAGCACTTTGGGAATTCGTCACACGGTTCAGCGGCGATCGCTGCTCGATCGGGCATTTCACCCCGTCGAAACCGAGTATGGAACCGTGCAGATCAAAGTAGCGCGGCAAAAAGACGGCACGATCGTCAACGTGCAGCCAGAATATGAAGACTGTGCCCAGCTTGCCCGTCAGCATAATGTCGCTTGGCGAGAAGTCCACCGAGTGGCCCTACAAACCTGGTATCTTCGGCAGTCATGAAAAAAGCCAGGATTATCTCCTGGCTCTTTTCATTTTAGAAATCGTGCGATCGCTGTAGATTAACGTCAGTTCGACGAGTTTTTTCGCTTCGTTGTCAGCGGCTTATGCCCCCTAAATCCCCCAATTTGGGGAACTTCAAGCCAAAAATTCAGGTTCAAAGTCCCCCAAAATTGGGGGATTTAGGTAGCTCTCCGAGTTCACAGGTGGAACGAACCGCTTCTGTCGAACTCACGTTGAATTAATCTGCGTGTTGAATCCTGCGATTAGTGCTTTTGACAGCATCTTCAGTGGCTTGTGCAGCATCTTTAGCAACACTCTTAGCGCTACGAGAAGCATCCTTCGCAGCATATTCAGTGTTGTCTTTGATATTTCCAGCCGCATTCTTTGCGCCTTTTAGTGTGTTCTCACTAGCGTTAGAGGCTCGATCTCCTAGCTCTTTTGCATCCTCTGATGTGTTTTTGACTGCTCCTTTTACGCGGTCTGTAAGCTTCTCCACTCTCTCGTCGAGCGGGGCACCAGAGCGGAAGTTGTCAACATATTTATCAACACTATCGGCTCCTTTGGTGTTGATATCGCGCTCTGCTCGATCGACCAGCGCTTTCGTTTTTGCAGCAGTTCCTTTAGCAGCTTGACCCGGAGCCGTGTCGCTAAAATTATTCATGCCGCCTTCATAGGGTTGGTTTTGCCCAACTGGGTTAGAGCCTGCATCTCTCATTTCGCCTTGAGGCGCTTTTGCTTGGGCGTTTCCTGCACAAGCCGTACTAACAAACAACAAAACTCCGGCTAGAAAAGCGGTCAAAACTTGACCCAAACGGATTGATTTAATGACAGAAACAAATTTATTCATATCGACTCCATTGATTAGTTAGTTAGAACGAGTTAAACAGCGGATTTATTGACCCAAAGCAGGGTTAGCTTTTGCTTCAGGACGCGCCGATGCAGAATCTGCCGTGTCTTTGATGAAAGAAGTTGAATCTTTGATGGATTCGCCTACACGCTCCAAAATCTTGGAATCTGGGTCACTTCGCTTGATCAGAGGTTGCTTTTGATTTGGCAGATTAGGCAAAGACTTTTGCTGTTTGGCTCCGATATTAGGACGATCGGTTTTAGGAACATTAGATCCTGAATAATTTAAGTCTGAAGCGTTTGCTTTAACCGACGTGTTGGCAAGCAATTGAGCAGAAGGAACTTGTAAACCAGTACTGAATAAGAAAACAAATCCCGCTAGAAAAACGGTTAAAACTTGTCTCAATTGCAACCTTCTAAAAAGGATCATCAGATGCTTCATAAAATACAAATACTCCTTTTTGCTTCAAGCCATTTGGCTTGAAATCTTTACTACAAGGGCGGATGAAGTCTTGTAAAGGTTAGACTCTCATCAAGTCAAATCGCCTATCAAGACTACAAACCTATGCTCTACGATCGCCTCTAGCGAAAGGCTCATTCATCGTTAAATGTGTGCTAGAGCTTCTCTAACTCTAGAGAGATTGCAATCGTTTCGCCGTTCGTTGCCATTACAAGCAACAGATTGAACTAAATTGAAAAGGAAAAAACTAATCTCAGCCTATGCAAGCAGTTCGATCGCGCTTCAAAGCTTTTTTGCGCTGGCTCATTTTGGGTCTGGTGCTGTTTTTTCTGATCAAAACGCTTAAAGATCATTGGCAAGAAGTCGTCGCGACTCGGATCGATGCCGCTGGATATGCTTGTCTCACGATCGCGATCGGCATGACGCTCTTAGCCCACACTTTTGCAGGCTGGGTCTGGAGTTGGATTCTGCAAATGCTCAATCAGCCTGTCATGGGAGTTTGGAGCATCAAAGTCTATCTGCAAACCAATATTGCCAAATATTTACCGGGCAACATTTGGCACTTTTATGGGCGCATCTCAGCCGCGACAAAAAGAGGAATTCCGGCAGAAATCGCGATCGTCAGCGTCTTGCTAGAACCGTTGCTGATGGTAATCGCCGCCCTGCTATTGGCTCTAATTGGCATACAGCAAATCTCGTCGGCTTATGGTTGGCTCGCTCAACTGCTGCCGCTCGTGGGTTTGGGGTTGGGTTTAGCGATCGTTCATCCCCGATTTCTCAATCCCCTGATCGGCTATCTTGCCAAACTTAAGCAGAAAGCGGTAGGGGTGTCTCAGACTATCGGTTCACCAATGCAGCATTATCCTATCAAACCTCTCTTGGGTGAGCTTGGGTTTTTAGGATTGAGGAGCCTCGGATTTATCCTGACATTTCTGGCGATCGCGCCTCTGCCCATTAGCCAGTTTCCGATCGTGATGGCAGCGTTTGGGCTGGCGTGGCTGACTGGATTTGTGATTCCAGGGCTACCTGGCGGCATTGGAGTCTTTGAAGCAGTTGTGGTGGCGCTGCTCTCCAATGGAAGCGCCCAGCTAGGACATTTCTCAACAGGCGAATTGCTGAGTGTTGTCGCGCTCTATCGGTTTGTCAATACTCTGGCTGAAGTTGCAGGAGCCGGATTGGTCACTTTGGACGATCGCCGCTAAAAAATTATTCAGATGGTTCGGTAAACTCAACGTCATTGAGTTTGGGCATGACCTCACGCTTAAGCTGTGAAAAAACGCGGTAAGCATCGAGATCTTGCAAAGCTTTGGGAATTTGGAGCGGTTCTTGAGTTTGATCCATTTTAATCAAGTTGTATTGCACGTTTTCGGCATAGATCGCAAACGTGACATTGAAAATCTCTAAAAAGTTAACGACCCACCAACATTCATCTTCTGGAAAGTTTTTATAATAGCGAATCAGTTCAGCGATTTGTGCTTCTAAATGAGTTCGGGCGTTTCTACAAATCAAGATTAACTTAAGCAGCACAATCACTAAAGTCAGCGGGCTTCCTTGAGACACGAGCAGCACAAACAAAGGAGAGGGATCTTGTCGGTTTTCAGTAGTAAGGTGCTCAATGATGCGATTACACGTTCTCAAAACCAACGCTTCATTCAGCGTCTCATGGTCATGAGCGACATAGAGAGGGTCTAGTTTTTCGGTGAATCTTGCTTGGAGAGTTTCAGTCAATTCGTTGCCATCAATTGACACAATCAGATATTGTCTTAGCTCATGTTTAAACTTTTTATAGCTCAACTGATGCGTCTGATTGATGAAAATATTAGCTAAGTTTGCATAGCTAAACTGACCGCGCTTTGCCACGATCGTCTTAATCAACTGCAAGACGTTATCGCCTAACACGGTTGGGTTTTCGGGCAATCTTTCTGGTGAGGTTGCAGATTGGGATTTAGCAATATACATCGCTAACCTAAACTTAAAGTTATCTTTAAGCTGCATTGATAAAGCTCTTGCGGCTTCTCGCTGCTCGATCGGGTTTGCCGAATTTATATATTGAGGAACGAGCAAATAAGAAGTGTAGCGATTTGACCACGGTGCTTCGGGAGACTCGTCATATCTCGACGCAAACAGCTTTAGCTCCTCATAGTCTTTGCTCTTTCTAAAATTGTCGATCCAGACTCTTAATCGCTTGAGCGTTGGAGAGATTGTTTGCCGATCGAGACTGCTATCTTCAAAGACTTTGATTAATTCTTGAATGGGCTTAAAGTTGCGACTCGCATCCCAATTGTTGACGAGAATATAGCACGATCGCTTGAGCGTATTTCTAAACTCTTCTTCGTTATTGCTAAAGACAATTTCGTAGATTGCGTGAATGACTCCAGAGCTAGTCGTCTCAACGTGATAGAGAAAGAGATGCTTAAACTCTAACAGCACTTCTTCAGGAGGCCAGGTTTTAACGATGTCTAGCAGAAATTTATAAACTGTTTCTTGAGCTTGGTGAAGGCTTCTCCCTGAGCGAGAAACCTGCTTAGACGGTTCTGACGGGTGCCCACTCATAGGAATTGGTGATACGTGGGAAACTCAGTCACTTTAGTGCTGAGAGGAAAACGGTTGCTACGCAGTTCCCCAAAGGGGTAATCGGGTGAATTTATTCACCGTGTTCCGTCAGTGTTTGGGTTTGTCGCGACCGCCTTGGAGCTAATTGATCCGATGTGCTTTTGTAATGCACTTTCAACGGGACAGTTACCGTTTCAAATCGTTCACCCTGTACGCATCGCGACGCTTTTTGCTACCGGAGTAGCCTTCTTGCCCAGTCCCCTAGGTCGGGAAACCCTCCTCCAGGGCTGGGCGCTCCCTTTCGGGGTGATGTTAGCTTCGACCTTGTCATCTGGGCTTGTTGGGCTAAATGCACTGTCTCAGTGACCTTAAGACTGTTTAACAAGTAGCGACAGAGCCGGGAACTAGCTACGCATTCCAGGGTGTCGTGACCCAGATAACGGCTCCTCTTGCGAGGGGTCTGGTCAGCATGGCACTCAGCGCTAGGCTGGATGCCCCGTCACTTCAGTGCGGGGTTGCTGACTTGAACTTCTCCGATCGTTCCATTAGTCAGAGTGCCCAAAGATTGGCTAGAAGAGCGATCTGAGAAAGGTTGTATTCCAACGGATTCTGACTGAAGCTTGCTCAAATCCCGATTGGGCATGGCAAAATTTTCTGTCGAGGACTTTGGTAAAATGCACTTTTCAAAAGGTTCAAGAAACACTCTCGCCAAAAGAATCATACTAATCTACCAAAAATAATGATCATCTGTGACAGAAGCGCCCCCACTTTGTTTCGTTTGGAGCGCTCAGAGCTAAACACTCAACTAATGGGGGCAGAGGGACTTGAACCCTCACGACCTTGCAGTCAACGGATTTTAAGTCCGTTGCGTCTACCATTCCGCCATGCCCCCGGAATGAGTTAATCTCAGACCTCTATTCCATCATTAATTGACCCGATGTGCAACTCTACTTTTGCCCTGGTTGAAATAACGGTACGATAAAGGAGTCAAATCCTCGTTATTTTTGTGAACGTATGGAAGCTGCACTCTTATATTCGGTTCTGGGCGGAGCCTATCTAGTGGTGGTGCCGTTTGCGCTATATTTCTATCTGCAAAAGCGCTGGTATGTGGTTAGCTCGATCGAGCGCAGCTTTATGTATTTTATGGTGTTTCTCTTTTTCCCCGGAATGCTGTTGCTTGCGCCGTTTCTAAACTTTAGACCGAAGCGCCGAGAAATTGAAGCCTAAATTGTTTATGAATGGGTTGGTGAATGCGACGAATTGACGCGATCGGAATCAGCCTGGGCGTTTTTGCGGCTGGCGGATTGGCATATCTAGTTTTGCAGCTTGTTGGGCTAGATAGCATGAATGCTGGGATCTGGAGTCAGGTGCTCTTAATCAGTGCCCTGGTTGTTTGGGTTTTTAGCTACCTGACGCGGGTCTTGTCTAAAGATATGACCTACGACAAGCAGCTAAGAGGCTATGAAGAAGCCGTTCTGCAAAAGCGTCTAGAAGAGTTGACACCCGAAGAATTGACCGCCCTACAATCCGAAATCGAGCAAGAAAATCAACAGGCAAAAGGTTAAACATTCAGAAAGCAAATTAGCGTCAGTTCGATGAGGTTTTTCGCTTCATTATTCAGGGCTTCAGCCCCTACAATCCCCCACAAATGAGGGACTTTGAACTGAAAATTGGGTCTGAAGTCCCTCAGAATGGGGGATCTAGGGGGCGCAAGCACTCTACACCGAAGTAAAAAACTTCATCGAACTGACGTTAAATTAGCGATCGCCGCCCACACACCTTGCCCGCGATCGGCTTAAACTAACTACTTGCATTCCCTTATTTTTTACTTCACCGCTAAGGACAGAAATGACTTCAGTTTCCCAATGCTTTGAGCATCTGCGGGATCATGCTCGCTGCGCCTTGATTCCCTTCATTACCGCAGGTGATCCCGATTTAGAGACGACGGCTGAAGCATTGCGCGTTCTCGATCGCTCTGGTGCCGATTTAATCGAGTTGGGCGTTCCTTACTCTGATCCGTTGGCAGACGGTCCAGTCATTCAAGCTGCCGCAACACGGGCACTCGCACGGGGAACTCGACTAGACGACGTGTTGAGAATGGTCAAACAGGTTGCACCGACGCTGCGATCGCCCCTGATTCTCTTCACTTACTACAATCCGATTATCAACCGAGGCATTGATCGATTTTTGCAAGACATTGCCGAAGCAGGCATCAAAGGTCTAGTCGTTCCTGATTTGCCCCTGGAAGAGTCCGACAGCCTATTAAAACCTGCGATGGAACGTGGCATTGAAGTAATCCTACTGGTCGCGCCTACAAGCCCTCAAGAGCGCATTGCGGCGATCGCTCTTCAGTCTCAAGGGTTCATCTACTTAGTCAGCACTACGGGCGTGACGGGCGTACGAACTCAGATTCAAGCGCGAGTCAAAGATTTAGTGGTAGAACTGCGAAACGTTACGGATAAACCGATCGGCGTTGGATTTGGCATTTCTCAGCCCGAACACGCTCGTCAAGTGATGGATTGGGGTGCAGATGCTGTCATTGTCGGCAGTGCTTTTGTGAAGCGGCTGGCAGAAGGAACTCCGGCTGAGGGGCTGAAGTCGATTGAAGAGTTTTGCAAAAGTCTGAGAGCCGCCATCTCACCCGAATAAAGGGATCTCCCTAATCTCGTCTCAGCGATCGAGAAAAAACCAGGGAGAATCCTTAAAGTGTGAATAAAAGCGAGTTTGCTAGCAGCAACTACTTGAGAACCCCGAAGTAGTAAGCGGCTACTACAAAATTAATGCCCAAAAGCAACAATGCCCAGCCTGTACGGAACGGATAGGGAGGTTTACTCGTTTTAACGGTTGCCCCCGTTAGATTCTTTACTGTTTGAGTTGCCATAAGCGATTCTCCAGATTTAGTGACCTTCTTAAGGGATACCAAAACAAGGGCACCTCTAAAGGTAAATTTCGATTAAGCAGTTTGTAAACGCGGCTTATTCTTCTGCCCCAGCATGATAAGAACTGCGGACTAACGGAGCAGAGCGAACGTGAGAAAATCCCATTTCACGGGCGATCGCACCCAATCGATCAAACTCGTCAGGGTGCCAATATTTCTGAACAGGCAGATGTTCTAACGAGGGACGCATATATTGCCCGATCGTCAGACGATCGCAGTTCACCGCTCTTAAATCAGCCAATGTTTCGATCACTTCGGCTGCCGTTTCGCCGTGCCCTAGCATTAAGCCCGATTTTGTGGGAACAGTCGAATTCAAATCCTTGACGATTTGCAGAACTTTGAGAGAGCGATCGTACTTTGCCCCGCGTCGCACAGGCGCTTGTAAACGGCGCACCGTCTCAACATTGTGGTTATAGCAAGCAGGATGGGCAGCGACGACTGTTGCAATTCGCTGAGACTGCAAGGCTTCAGGAGTCAAATTGTCTTCGCGTCCGCCCCAAAAATCAGGAGTCAGCACCTCAATTTGAGTCAAAGGGTTGACCCGACGAATCTCATTCATTGTCGCGGCAAACCAGCCAGAACCCTGGTCAGGTAAATCATCTCGCGCCACTGAGGTAAGAACGACGTATCGCAACCCCAGCAATCGCACTGATTCGGCAACCTTTTGCGGTTCTTCAGCATCTAATAGCATTGGGGCGTGCCCTTTATCCACCTGGCAAAAGCCGCAAGCGCGGGTGCAAACTGGGCCCATGAGCAA
>JAYVFW010000276.1:0-4165 GCA_043772715.1 Phormidesmis sp.
AAAGGATAATGCTGAAACCCTTGTGAATTCGTTGCTGCTGCGAATGATATTCAAAGAGGTCAACGGAGAGATAAGGGTTCTACCTTTTTTCTCTTATCACATAGATCAGCCCTGTCATTCTGGGGGACTTTGAGAAGACTTGCGGTTTCAAAGTCCCCCAGAATGGGGGATTTAGGGGGCACAAGCTGACCTAAACGGAGCGAGATCTGAGAGAGTTTATATCGAAGATTTTATTCATGCAGGAGGTCTATTGATTGCTCGATTATGGCTCAAAGTTCAGGCTGAAACGATCGGGCGATAATTGCTATAGAATAGAACAGGTCGGCATTCGCTCCAGTCTTCAGTACCGAACATCGCGTCAGCCTTTCAAACCCATATCTGTCTGCCAAGACTGGTGCCATCAACGGCAACAGACCGATGTTATCTCTGGAGTTTCATGTCTTTTTCCAACCTCGGTCTGTCTGATGAAATCGTTCGTGCCGTTACCGCACGGGGCTACACTGACCCAACACCGATTCAGATGCAGGCGATTCCAACAATTTTGCTAGGCAGTGATTTGCTGGCAGGCGCACAAACAGGCACAGGCAAAACGGCTGGTTTTACGCTGCCGATTCTGCAACGGCTGTCTGCCAAGCGTCTTGAAGACTTGCCGAGTCACCCACCGATTCGATCGCTGATTCTCACACCTACCCGCGAACTCGCCGCTCAAGTAGAAGAAAGCGTGCGCGAATATGGCAAACATCTCAATCTCACCTCAATGACAATCTTTGGTGGGGTCAACATTAACCCGCAAATTCGTCGCCTCAAAAGTCGGGTAGACATTCTCGTTGCCACCCCCGGACGGCTGCTCGATCATGTGCAGCAGCGCACTGTCGATCTCTCCCAGGTCGAGATTCTCGTACTCGATGAAGCCGATCGGATGTTAGATATGGGCTTTATTCGCGATATTCGTCGCATTCTCACCAAGCTGCCTAAGCAACGACAAAATCTGTTGTTCTCTGCGACCTTCTCCGACGAAATCAAGGCTCTTGCTCAGACGATTCTCACTCGCCCGGTGATGATTGAGGTCGCGCCTCGGCAAGCCAACGCTGATTTGATTGCCCAAAAAGTTTATCGAGTTGCCCGCGATCGCAAGCCTGAGTTGCTGACTCACTTGATTAAGCAACACAACTGGTTTCAGGTGTTGGTCTTTACTCGCACCAAGCACGGAGCCGATCGATTGTCCAAGCAGTTGACTCAGGGCGGCATCCCAGCCCTGGCGATTCATGGCAACAAAAGTCAACTGGTAAGAACTCGCACCCTGGCAAAGTTTAAAGACGGCACCCTACAAGTGCTGGTGGCGACCGATATTGCCGCACGAGGCATCGACATCAACGAATTGCCGCAGGTGGTTAACTTTGACCTCCCTGACGTGCCCGAAGATTATGTTCACCGCATCGGGCGCACGGGTCGCGCAGGTTCAGCCGGAGAAGCGCTGTCACTCGTTTGTGTTGATGAATATAAGCTCCTTGCCGACATCGAAAAGCGCATGAAGCGATCGCTCCCTCAAGAAGAAATCGCTGGCTTTGAGCCTGACCCCAACGCCAAGCCGGAGCCAATCCAGCGGCGATCGCCACGCACTCAACCGAGAGGAGAAATGTCTTCTGGGCGATCGGCTTCAGGTAACGGTCGGCGGCGTTGATGATTGCGATCGATCGCACGAGCACGAGGGCACGGCACTGCCGTGCCCATTGTCTCTGCAAATAACAGACATGATTTAATTCAACGTCAGTTCGACGGAAGTGGTTCGCTCCGGTTGTGGATTCGGAAGCCCCCTAAATCCCCCATTCTGGGGGACTTTGAGCCAAGACTCCAGTTTCAAAGTCCCCCAATTTTGGGGGATTTAGGGGGCAGAAGCCGCTGACAACGCAGCGAAAAACTCGTCGAACTGGCGTTAATTCACGATCGTTATCTCCAATCCTTCCAATTGAGATTCAAAATTGAGGTGTTGGGAAACGCTGTGGGATTCCCATTCGCGTTTAAGCGTTTTTGCAACTGCTCCAAATTCGCATTCGCTCTGGGTAAATTTTTGACTAACTGATAGGGCATCGTTCCCGTTTCTAACGCAAACGATGCAGTGGTTCCGGCAGCGGCTCCGGCTGACCACTCGATCGAGTGAACTCGATACGCCGATGCAGTAATATGAGCCATCGCGATGCTCTTGCCAGTGACCAGCAAATTATCGATCTTTGGCGGAATCATTGCCCGTAAAGGAATCTGAAACGGATAGGTTTCGTCGGCTCCCTGGCGCTCTCCGGGACGTTCTTGATTCCCCGGTTTTTCGGGCGGCGACTGAACCATGCAAGGGTGAAAATCGAGATTGTAGTGACCCATGCCCACACTGTCAGGATAAATGTGGGCGCGAGATCGCCACTGCAATGCTTGCGGAGAAATCTTGCCTCGAATCACGTCGATCGTCCGTAATCCCGCCAATGCAGTGGCTAAATTTCGATAGGTTTCCTCAGAGAGATTTTCGCGGTAAAAGGGCGTGTCACGAAAGTTTTTGCGAGAGGCTGAGATTTCGTCGATCGCAAATCCGTTAGGGTAGCCATAGGCATAGCGCCCGATTAGCCGCCTAGACTCGCGAATATAAGGATATTTTGACAACCCGTGAGCCGTGCCCATAGGCGAATCGAATCCTTTCAGAAATCGCACATTCGGAAAGGGTTTTTTGATGGGCAGTTTTGCATCGCTCGTGCCTGCCAAAAACCAGTAGAAATAGCCCAGCGCTTGTTCTTCACCGCCTTGCAGACTGCTGACTCGCAGCCCACCCTGCCAGCCTCCAGGAGTAAGCTGCCCTGTTTCGGCAAGCTGCTGTCGCGTGTAGAGATAATTGTCCACAGACGTGCCAGGCGCATAGTCATTGCCCCAGTTCCAATTCTGCATTGAGATATCACCGGGGGCGATCGTTTTCGACCCAGCGCTATTTTGAGTACTCAAAATTCGCCTATAGGTAAATACCAATTCTGGAGCTTGAGCATATTGATTAGAATTAAAGCTGTAAGACTTGGCATATTGTGGATAAAACGCAGGCGGTTCAGCAGTTTGGGGCGTTGCAGTTGCCTCCATTGCAAACGTATAAGTGAACGCTTGGGGACAATAAGGATCATCACTAGCACTAGACGAAGACGGATTGGTATAAGACAAACCATCAATGCCAAGACGATAAGGTAAATCTGCTAGCGCTAATAGTTCACCCGTTTCGGTGGCTTCGACGACATACCACTGACCAGACGCGGGCGGCACAAAGCGAACAATGGTTTTTTTAAACCGTGATGAATCGTCTTCGCTATAGGTATCAGCGATCGTCTGTGACAAAGGCTCCGTATTCAACGGCGGCGCACCCGCTGCGGGACTATGCTCAATGCCTCGCACTGATTGAATCTGCTGCCCAGTGCCAACGGTGCCGACTTGCAGATCTTTCACCACTGTGTTGGGGAAGATCTGCAGCTTCCCCTTTCCCTGTTTTTCGGCTTCTCTCAGCATCGTCTGCAAAATTTCGTGCCCGTCTTTGGGCAAAAAACAGACTGCACTCACCCAACAATTTCCAGGGGTTTTTTGGTTTTTATGCCGATCGACTAATCGCTGCCGAAACTCAACATAGCCCTGCGGAAAATAAAGCTGCACTCGTTGAGTTTTCTTCTCATCTAGCGCCGACGTGCCCTGCGCCGAAACCTGACCGCCCAGCCAATCGCTGATTTCAGTCATGCAGACATGATGACCCGATTTTAGCGATTCATAAGCCGTTGCTACGCCCGCCAATCCGCCCCCAACCACTAGCACATCACAAGCAACCTCGCGATCGACAGACCTGGCAGTAGCCTGCGGTGCGGGAGCCAGCATTGCAGACGTAAAAGACAGCCCTAAAGCCAAACGAATATAAAATTTCATCACGTTAAACTCAAATGAAATGGCATTGTAGAGTAGGTTCGGCAGCGTCGTAACCTATCGTTTGACGTTTATTTCGCTCTACGATCGCAACCCCAAAAAAAGCGCCCACTCTCCAAGGATGTCTCCTCACAAAATGGGCACTGATTCAGAATATTTGAGGCTTAAACCTGATCAACCAGGCTCGGCTTAAACTTCGGTGTTGGCAACTCACAATCTTCTAACGAGACGGGCACAG
>JAYVFW010000277.1:0-12615 GCA_043772715.1 Phormidesmis sp.
CGGTTTTATATCTCCTCAGGCAGCGAGTTTGCCCTACCCGCAACAGGCATTCGAGAAGTGCTTGCGCCATCGCCCGATCGCATTACTCCCGTCCCCAATGTGTCACCGCTGCTGCTGGGCACGCTGAATGTGCGAGGGCGAGTGGTTTGGGTTGCCGACCTCGGTCAATTTTTGGGAGATCCCGTTCCGCTCAACACAGACCGTCCTGAAATTTCTGTGATCGCTGTCGAAGACCAAGACATCATATTAGGGCTAGCAGTCGATCGCATCGTCGGTATGGAGTGGCTAGATATCGACCAGGTGCAAATGTCAAGCGCAGCCCCTGATAGTGTCGCGCCTTTTCTGCGGGGTGAGTGGGTGTTAAATGACCAAGACAGCCAATTTTTGCGGCTGCTCGACCAGATCGCCATTTTACGATCGGCGAGGTGGGCAGCATGATCAACGAGCCAAAACCGAACACTATCTGTACAATCAATGCAACGGAGCGATCAAAGACAACTTTTGCATCCTTTGCCAGCATTCATTACCATCAGGTGTATTATTTTCACTTTACATCGACTGCTCCCTCTTTTCTAACTTTGCCCCCAATCAAACTCAATTTTAAGAGCAAAACTTCGAGAATAACGGCAACCAAGCACTTGCAGGAGAAGGCACATGGCACGCGGGACTGACTTTGCCCAAGACTATCAACAGGCTGAAAGAGCCTATATGCAGGGCAAGTATGAAGAAGCGGCGAAAATTGTCGATCGCTTAGTCAATGAATACCCCCAAGACCCCAGCGCTCGACTTCTGCGGGGGCACATCTATTGCTATGGGCTTCAGCAATATGACGTGGCTCAAGAGCAATATCAAACCGTTCTCAATCTCACTTCTGACACCGACTTTGTCGATTATGCCAACAGTGGTCTGACCTACGCCAATCAGTTTGCAGGTGAGCCAGCCAACGGTTTTTCTGAGAGTCAGGAAGCAGAAATTGGGGCGTTTGATGATTTTGATGCCGCGAATCGTGCCCCAGTCACTCAGCAGCAGCCAGACTCCGACTTTTTAGATAATGACTTTGTGCTGGATGACATGGATTTGGAGATGCCCGAATCTCCGCCACTTCAGAGCCATGAATCGTCCAGCAGTGCTTTTAATCGCCCCGATAATGGCAGGACACCTGAGCAAAGCAATGCCTTTGCTGACGATCCGTTTGCGCTAACTGACCCGGATGCTTTTAACCCCAGCACTCGTAGCGAGCCAAGTGATCAGTTTGCATTCGGCACTAACCACGAGTCATCTCTGGCGGATACTCGCCTAGATGATGACTTTCCGGCGGCGATGGACGAATTTGATAGCGTGTTCTCTAGCCCAGATTTTGCTGACCTGACGGATGAATCTCCGTTCCCGTCGTTTTCTGAGCCACAGGCAGCCGATCCTCCTCGTGAAGACTCACCCAGTCGTTCAGGCTTTAACAACCGGGTGATGAGTGAAGACACGCTCTTTATGGGAGGCCCTGACCTTTATGAATCGGCTGAGTCAACGTCTGATGCGCCAGCCGATCCTGATCCGATCGATTCAATTCAGAGCGGTTCTCACGCCGAGCCAAATCCGAGTGCTGCAAACCCAGCCGGAAATCAGAGCAGTGTCGATTTCCTAGACGATTTTGAAGATTTTGACGATCTCGGCAATCTTTCTGACTTTGACTTGTCAGAAGACTCGGCTGGGTTTACCAGTCCTTCAGTGGGCAGTGACTTTGGGCTGTCTACAAACGGGATGTCGATCGCGCAAAACAGAGCCGAGATCAACTTTGACGAAGACGATCGCTCTACCATCCGCGACGATGAGCTGTTCAGCATCTCCAATACCTCTGAGCAAGTTCCCAGTTTTACTCAGTTGGATAGCCAATCGATCGATTCGACTCCCACCGTTGAGCAAGGTCCCTTAGCCTTTATCGATAACCGTCCCCTAGCCACGAAACAGTTGATTGTTGCAGGCGCAGCGGGAATAGCCTCAGCCGTAGCAGTGGCAGTGGTGAGTTTTCTCTCAGCCAATGGTGCCGCCCAGCAAAACAACCCAACCGTGATTGCTCAACTGCGAAACACTGGACTATTAATGGCTTTAGCAGGTGGGGTCTGTGGAGGAGGCGCAGCGTTTGCGGTTGGGCAAATCACTGCAAAGCAGATGAAGCGCTCTACAGATGATTTAACAGCCCAATTTGATGCGGTCTGTCAAGGAAACTTGAACGCCCGCACAACGGTTTATTCAGAAGATGAGCTAGGTCAGTTGTCGGGTGGGTTTAACCAGATGGCGCGGGTGATTTTAACCACAACCAGCGAAGCCCAGCGCAAAGCAGAAGAACAAGAGCAAGCCAAAGAAGACTTGCAGCGCCAGGTAATTCGCCTTCTAGATGATGTGGAAGGGGCAGCGAGAGGTGACTTAACGGTGCAGGCAGAGGTGACGGCAGACGTGCTAGGTGCGGTTGCAGACTCCTTTAACCTGACGATTCAAAACCTGCGAGAGATCGTGCAGCAGGTGAAGACAGCCGCTCGTCAAGTTAGCAAAGGTTCGACCGAGAACGAAATATTTGCCCGCAGTTTGTCTTCAGATGCCCTGCGGCAGGCAGAAGAACTTGCGGTTACGCTCAACTCAGTTCAAGTAATGACTGACTCGATTCAACGGGTGGCAGAAAGCGCCCGCGAGGCAGAAGAAGTCGCGCGATCGGCATCGGCAACGGCTCTCAAGGGCGGCGAAGCGGTAGAACGCACCGTGGCAGGCATTTTAGAAATTCGCGAGACGGTGGCTGAAACCACTCGTAAAGTGAAGCGTCTGGCTGAGTCTTCTCAAGAGATTTCTAAGATTGTGGCATTGATTTCAACGATCGCCTCCCGGACAAACTTGCTGGCATTAAACGCTAGCATTGAGGCGGCACGGGCAGGAGAAGCGGGACGAGGCTTTGCGATCGTCGCCGA
The DNA here is from genome assembly GCA_043772715.1 of Phormidesmis sp. Taxonomy (GTDB): domain Bacteria; phylum Cyanobacteriota; class Cyanobacteriia; order Leptolyngbyales; family Leptolyngbyaceae; genus Phormidesmis_A. The sequence goes on from JAYVFW010000277.1 coordinate 2,952, forward strand.
CGAAGTTCGCCAATTGGCAGACCGAGCCGCCAAAGCGTCGAAGGAAATCGAGCAAATCGTGCTGCAAATTCAAAGTGAGACTGGCTCTGTGATGACCGCGATGGAAGAGGGCACCCAGCAAGTGATTGAGGGAACTCGACTCGCAGAGCAGGCCAAGCGATCGCTAGAAGACATCATTCAGGTGTCAACTCGCATCAACACCTTGGTGACTTCGATTACTGCCGATACGGTCGAACAGACCGAAACGTCTCGCGCCGTAGCTCAAGTCATGCAATCGGTCGAGCTGACGGCTCAAGAAACCTCACAAGAGGCGCAGCGGGTGTCGGGTTCGCTGCAAAATCTGGTGGGCGTTGCCCGAGATCTGTTGACCTCTGTGGAACGGTTCCGCGTGGATACGATCGAGCGGAAGTAGCACACATCACCGGCGCTTGCAAATGGGAGCCTATCCTAGTTAAGTCAGTTATCTTAGAGCCATCTGCTCCAGACCGCGGATTCAGATCATCTATCCTAAGATTCCTCTACATAACTCATTAGAATGGGTCTAAACGGAGGTCACTCTCACTCTAGAAAGGGACAATGCGATGCAGCCAGAACAACAGCAGCGAATCATGGGCTACTTCATTGAGGAGGCAAAAGACCATCTCAATACCATTGAGCAGGGTTTGTTGAATCTGCAAAACACGATCGCAGACCCAGAGATGGTCAATGAAGTCTTTCGAGCGGCTCACTCCGTCAAAGGTGGAGCCGCAATGTTAGGTCTGAGCAGCATTCAGAAGACTTCACATCGCCTGGAAGATTTCTTCAAAATTCTTAAAGAAACTCCGGGAATCAAGCCGGATCAAAATGTAGAAACGCTGCTGCTAAGGGTGTTTGACACACTTCAAGACTTATTAGAGCAGTTGCAGGGTCCATTTGGGCTAACCGAAGAAACGTCTAACGCGACAATGGTAGGCGTTGAGCCTGTTTTCGAGGAACTCCAGCAATATCTCAACCTCCTAGAGCGTCAGGGGGCAGCCACGATCGCGGCTAAGGTCACTCCAGATGAGCGGGCGATTGCAGAACCCCGCATGACGTTCTCGCAAAACAGCGCCTTGGTGTTAATTTTTCAAAATGATGTGCCTGTTCAGTTGCGGGAGATGCTGCAACTGTTTAGGCAGGCGGAGACTTTGCCTAATGGACGCGATCGCCTTCAAGCAATTTGTACGGATTTGAGGGGGTCGGGCGAAGCCTTCGATCTCAATCAATGGTGCAGTCTGGTGAATCTGGCAAGTCGAGCGATTGCCGATTCCAACAATTCTTATCGGGCTTTGGCTCCGATCGTGATTAGAGACCTGAAGCAAGCCCAAGAGTTTATTTTGGCAGATCGAGTGGTTGATGTTGCGCCCAGCGAACAACTGATCGCCCTTGTGCCGATCGATGCCGCGTTGCCATTAGCGGTCGATGACGATCTCGCAGATTTCTTTGCCATGACAGACCTCCTTGACGCAGACGATGACCTAGATCTGTCGGGAGTGGACTTTGCGGCTGAAACCAATCCTCTAGACAGTTTGGAATTAGACGATTTGAACCTGGATGCTGCTTTGTTTGAGTCTGGAACTGACAGCCGTTTAGTTGAAGACTCTGAACCGTCTGGATCGGTCGATCGTAACGGTCCCGAAATGGGCATGGCAGAACTCAACAGCTTGGCAGATTTGTTTGAAGGCGAAATGCCCGATCTCGGTGCTACCTGGCAAGAAGAGGAAGTGATTGGAAGCGCTGAATCTTCAACGTTTGGTTTAACTGGCACAGCCGATGGAGACGATAGCACCGACTTTTCGGACTTACTATTTGATTCTGCAACCCCTGCGAGTGCTGACAGCACAGATGACGATTTAACCAGTCTGTTTGGAGATGATCTTTTAGAGGAATTGTCTAATCCTGAAGTGAATTCAGAGCCGACTCCCTTCTTTGAAGCCGCCTTAGACGACGAAGACTTTGATCTATTTGACTTAAGTATTCCCGAAGAACGATCGACTTCTTCCACAGACGATCTCTTTGACAGTTTGAGTCTAGACAACCTTGGCGAACTCAATTTAGCCAGCGAGCCTTCAGATGATTTCTTAGGAGCAGCTTCATCCCCAACCGATAATGAAGCGACTCCATTAAGTGATCGGAGCGATCTGTTTGCACTAGATGACGAAGATTTGAGCTTTGAGGAGTCTTTGAGTGACTCGATCGCGACCTCTAGCTCAGCGCTGGATGACGAAGATTTGAGCTTTGACGATTTAGATCTCGACAGCTTGTTAGACGAAGATCCGACCCCTGTTGCTGCGATCTCAGACCCGTGGGAAAACTTGGAGGTAGAGGAATCTCCGCCAGCCCCACGTCTTGAATCAGCCAACCAGAACGACCTCGGTGTTTTGGCAGACGACCCATTTGGGGATTTAGCTGATCTCGATTTTGGTCTACCTGAAGAACCTGCGACTCCAAATAGTTTAGAGGCTCTTTCTCTCACGACCCCTGATCTAGAGACGGCTGATCTTTCCATTACAGACGACTTTTGGAATCTATCTGAGCCAAGTCTAGAAGCCGAATTGCCTCTAAACTTGGATGCTGAATTAGAGAGACTAGACTTTGGCTCCGATACACCGACTTCAGATGAAGAGGCTTTGGATTCTAACAATCTGTTTGCAGCGGCTGAAAGCGACGACGATCTAACAGAATTAGACTTAATGTTGGGAGGCAACGAGCTTCCATCTAGCCTAGAAGTGCCGGCAGCAAATGATGATTTGTTAGCAGGTCTTCTAGATAGCGAGGAACCGCTGCTTGACTTAGAGATGGATGCTTTAGAGCCTGAAGATTCTCTAAATAAAGAGCCAGGGTTGTTTGATAGTGACTTTGAGTTTGACTTAAATTCATCTTCAGACGACCTAGATCTGTTGGCAGACAGTGAGTTAGAGCTAAATGACTCGCCTAGACTAGACTTGAGCGATTTAGATGATCTCTTAGCACTGGGCAGTGAAGATAAGATCAACTTGGGCGATCGCCTAGAAGAAACCCCTGCCGTAGAAGCTCCTTTCTCGTTGAATTTAGAAACTGATTCTGAATCAGACTCTGATGATTTAGCAGAATTATTCGGCTCTGAAGCTTCACTTGACTTCAACCTTGATCAGCCCGAAGAATTGCTAGCTCTAAATTCCAATGCCCTGGAGACAAGCAGTGAGCTTGATAGTTTGTTTGACGAAAGCTCTGAGGATTTGGGGCTTTTATTCCCTGAAGATCCAGCCTCAGACTTAGAGATCACAGACTCTCTGATCTTTTCAGTGACAGAAGAGCAAGGCAGCGAGGAGCCGATCGCTAATTCTCCGTCTTTCTCACAAAATAGTCTAGAATTTGACGAGCCTTCAAACGATTTAGATGATCTGCTGGGTCTGGATCTGACCGAAGCGGAGACTGCCTTAGACTTCGATCTGCTTTCGATCGACGATTCAGACAGCTTAGATGACTTGTTAGATTTAAGCTTGGTTGAAGAAGCAGACTCCTTGGGCTTTGATTTGTTGGGTGACGATCGTTTAGAAAATCAACTTTCTGATCCCGCCCTAAACTTGAAAAATGAACGGTTTGGGATGGTTTCTTCTGAAGAGAGCGAGCCGTTAGAACTGACTGATGATCTTGACACGATCGCCGAACAAAGCCTCTTCGGACTCGACTCAGACGAGCTATCTCTAGAATCCTCAAACAGCTTAAATGAGGCAGACTTTGATTTATTCTCTGAAGATTCAGAACCTATAGCGTCTGAAACAGAACTCTCAGATCCTTTATCCAGCAATTTAGAACTCGACTTCCCACAGGATTCTGACTTCGATTTAGGGAGTTTTGATCATTCTGAACCTGAAGCCGACGCTTCCCCCACCGAAGCGGCTGACGACTCAGGGTTCAATTCTCTCCTTGGGGCAAGCATTGCGGCTGCGTCAGTTACCGCCTTGGGAGCGGCAATGGCAGCTTTTCAACAACCCGACGAGTCTAGCGACGAGGCTGAATTAGATGCCTTGTTAGGATCGGATTCTGAGCCGGAAGCCAGCGCAGAGGCTGACAGAGAGTTTAGCGAGTTGGATGATTTCCTGAATGACAACCTCTTAGATCTGTCTGAAACCTCCGACACTGAGAACTTTGATGATCTAAATGGCTTGTTTGGCGAAGCGGCGGCTGATCCGTTGTCTGGAGCAGCAAACCTAGACCAGCAACTTGATGAACCATCAGTCGAATTAGACGAGTTCGACGACCTGAACGTTTTACTCGGTGATCAGGGGTCATCCGTTGAAGGCTCAACATCCGAAAACTTTGACGACCTTGAATCTCTCTTAGCAGATGCACCTGAGCCATTAGCTGCCACATCTCAGACAGATTTCTCGGCTTATGCCAGCGACTCTGACCTAGAGTTTGACGACTTAGAGAAGATGCTGGAGGACGCTGATAAAACGATGGGAGGAACCCCAGCGGCGAAAGGTTTAGGCACTACTCAACCAGGGCGACGAAACAATCGACCTGGAAAAGGACTGAGTGAACAGACGATGCGGGTTCCGGTTAAGCACCTGGACAACCTCAGCAACTTAGTCGGGGAATTAGTCGTTAACCGAAATAGTCTAGAGCAAGACCAAGAACGGATGCGGCAGTCGCTCGATAACCTCCTTTATCAGGTTCAGCAATTGAGTGATGTCGGTCAGCGAATGCAGGACTTGTATGAGCGATCGCTCTTAGAAAGTTCTCTGCTTGCCAGCCGCAGCCAACGCCCGTCTTCCATTTTTGGAGCTTTGAGGCGAGACACCGCCATCACCCCAAGCAACTCCTCTGAAGTGGAATATGACCCACTAGAGATGGATCGCTTTACGGGCTTTCACTCGCTCTCGCAGGAGATGATTGAGCTGATTGTGCGAGTCCGAGAATCTGCTTCTGACATCGGGTTTATCGTCGATGAAACCGATCAGGTGACCCGAATGTTCCGGCAGGTGACAACGCAACTGCAAGAAGGGCTGACTCGCTCTCGCATGGTGCCGTTTGCTCAAACCGCCGATCGCCTCCCTCGTGCCGTGCGTGACATCGCGATGAAGTGCGGCAAACAAGCAGAACTGGTGATTGAAGGCCGTGAAACTCTGATCGACAAGATGATTTTGGAGCATCTCTACGATCCCATGACGCATCTAGTCAATAACGCCATCACTCACGGAATTGAAACTCCAGAAGTGCGCCGAGCTGCCGGAAAATCTCCGATCGGTCAGATTACGGTTCGGGCGTTTCACCAGGGAAACCAGACCGTGATCTCGGTGTCAGATGACGGTGCAGGAGTCGATATTGAGCGAGTGAAAGTAAAAGCGATCGAGAAAGGTCTGATCACGTCAGCCGAATCTCGATCGATGACGCGGCTCGATATCTATGACCTCCTTTTCCATCCCGGCTTTACCACCAAGGACCAGGCAGATGACTTCTCAGGTCGAGGCGTAGGTATGGATGTGGTGCGTACCAGTCTGAGTGAAATTCGGGGAGTCATCAACACTGACTCAGCGACGAATAAGGGCACGACCTTTACGGTGCGGCTGCCGCTCACTCTTAGCATCTCGAAAGCCTTGTGCTGCGTCAGCGATCGCGCCCGCGTTGCCTTCCCGATGGATGGCGTGGAAGATATGCTCGACATTCCTAAAGAGCGCATTCAAACCGATGCCGAAGGAAATCCGGCGATCGCTTGGCGAGATTCTGTTTTAGCGTTGCGCCCCTTGACTGAGCTATTGGGCTACAACCGTCACCTTAGCCGAGGCAATGTCTATGGCGGCAACCAAGAAGACGATATGGTGTCGGTGGTCGTTCTTCGCAGTGCAGGCAACTATCTGGCGCTTCAGGTCGATCAAGTCTTAGGCGAACAAGAAATCGTGATCAAGCAATTGGAGGGCCCTGTACCCAAACCGATCGGGGTCGCTGGGGCAACCGTGCTAGGAGATGGTCGAATTATGCCGATCGCAGACGTGTTAGAACTGATCGATCTCTCAATGGGTCGAATTCGTCGTGATGTCGGCACCATGTGGGATCAAGGCGCGGCACAGACCAACGACACGATCACCATGAAGACCGAGCCGACGGTGCTGATTGTGGATGACTCGATCACGGTGCGCGAATTGCTGTCAATGACCTTTAACAAAGTGGGCTATCGAGTCGAGCAAGCCCGCGACGGTCAAGAGGCTTGGGAGAAACTGAGAGCAGGTCTGCCTTGCGATATCGTCTTCTGTGATATTGAGATGCCTAGAATGGACGGCTTAGAACTGCTTTCACGAATTCAGAAAGACCCAAATCTCAGCAGTCTTCCGATCGCAATGTTGACCTCGCGGGGTGCCGATCGTCACCGTCAGATGGCGGCATCTCTGGGGGCAAGTGGCTACTTTACGAAGCCTTATCTAGAAGAAGCGCTCTTGGATGCGGCCCAACGGATGCTGAAGGGAGAGGTTCTGATGACCAGGAATCGAGAATAGCAGACTTGGAATTTCACTAATTTCTGAAAGGGATGGGGGTTTAGCCCGTCCCTTTTTTTGATTTTTACCAGGTAACTCGATCGTGCAATTTTTCGAGCAATTTAGGTCCAATGCCGGAGACCCGATCAAAATCTTCTAGAGAGGCAAAGGGCTTCTGTTCACGGGCAGCAATAATCCGCTTGGCTAAACCGGGACCAATTCCTGGCAGTGCTTCTAGCTCTGCTTGGGTGGCACGATTCAGATTCACCTGCTGATTGGTCGGTTCAGCAGCCCGTTGCGGTGCAGATTTTTGAGGTAAAGATTTTTGCGGTTTTGCAGGCGTGTCTCGCTGCTTAGAAACCGGGGCGATCGCGGGCTGAGGTGTCGGCTTTCCGCACTGTTGTTGATAAGTTTCGACTTTGCGACGAATCGCAGGCGGCACTCCTAAAATCGCGTCTGCATAAAGGCGATCGAACTCGCGCTGGAAATGTGCCGCCACTAGCGAACTGTGAATCACCAGCAGGGTTTCGTCGTTGCCCTGATTGGCGGCGATCGTCCAGTTATGGGAACCTGTGATCACCGTCTGCTCATCCACGATGCCAAACTTGTGATGGAGTAAGTCACCGGGAGGCAAGCGGGGCACGCCCACTGTCGTAATTGGAGCTTGCCAGGGGCGATTATCAGGATCAAGCTTGCAGGTGTCAGCTAGCGAAATGCCCAGCAGATCCAGTCCTTCGCTGTAGGGTCGAAACATAAAGCTCGGCTCAATCAGTGCTTTAATTTGTGCCCCTTTTTGATGTTGAATATCCAGCAAATTTGCAAGTGATTGATCTGAGAAGACAAACAGCGCCATCTCGATCGACTGGCTAGCTTGACTCAGAGTTTTGCCAATTAATCCGTTTGTGGTTTGTTCCCACGGTAGAGATGGAGAGGACGGTGAGAATTGCACCTCGATCGGGGTGTCTCCTACCTGCACTTGTTGGGGAACGCGATGCGGCTTCTTGACTCCAAACAAACTATCTGGTTTGCCTCCAGGGCCATCGCCCCACATCAAATTAAATTCTTGTGTAAAGAGAGTTGCTAACTCTGGACTGTCGATTTTGAGCAGATTATTGGCGTTGCCGCGACTCGTGAGCGTCTTAAAGTCACCGTGGATATCTGACGGCGTAAAATTGGCGGAGGTAACGACGATCGTGCGTCCGTCTACAATCACAAATTTGTGGTGCATCAAATTACTGCCGCGTGTTCCACCCGCCGTATCGTCAAGGCGAGGAATTTTGGCGTTGTCGAGCATCACTAGCGCATCGCCCTGATTGATCTCGGCAGGACTAAGCTGTCCGTCTCCGTTCTGATCAATCAGCTTGAGAGATTCACCATAGCGATCGCGATCGCGCTCTGGTAGCTTGGCAATTTCATCAGCCCGAATGCTGCTAACCGGACGTGAATAGCTATTTTCTAGAATCACCCGCACTTTTACCCCAGCTTGAGCACGATCGCTTAACGCTTTGGCGATTTTGGGCAATCGAAATTCTTGAACGGCAACTTCAATACTCGTTTGAGCCGATGCGATCGCATCCACAATAATCTGTTCGAGGTCGTCGCCCGATCGAGTTTGTTTGCGATAAGGCTCTGTGTACTGCGAAGCAGGTTCATGGTTAGTGTAAACCTGGACTCGCGCATCTTGAGGAAGCAGTGTCGGACGAGATGGCTGAGGCTGGGCTGGCTGACAAGCGACTAAGCCAAGTGCCAAGGCAGCACAATAGAGATTCCGGGAGAGGGAGAAGATTGGACGCACGATAGGCTAAATTGAGAGATCTGAAGCAAAAAAACCTATTTGTAGCGTACCCAAACAGAGTTACGGTTCTTTGATTAGTGATTTAATTCACGATCGTGGATTGAATCATATCGGTTACTTGCAAGGACAATGGGCACGGCGGTGCCATGCCCATACGTCAGTTCAAACAATTCGCGTCGCTATCAAGATCTTCCTGCTAACCTGTTCTTCTGTTTAGTGACTTATGCAAATCTATTTGGATTACAGCGCTACCACCCCCACTCGCCCAGAGGCGATCGCGCTGATGCAACAAGTTTTAGCTAAACAGTGGGGCAATCCTTCGAGTCTTCATGCTTGGGGGCAACAGGCAGCCACCTTGCTAGAACGGTCAAGAGTTCAGGTAGCCCGGTTGCTCAATGCGCCGCCCGAAGCGATCGTATTCACCTCTGGAGGCACGGAGTCAAACAATCTGGCAGTCATGGGCGTGGCACGAGGCTACACTACGCCACAGCACATGATTATCTCTAGCGTCGAGCATTCAGCGATCGCCGAGCCTGTGCAGCTTTTAGAACAGTGGGGCTGGCAAGTGACGCGGCTCAACGTAGACTCATCGGGACGGGTCAACCCGATCGCGCTTCAGGCAGCTTTGCGTCCTAACACTGTGCTGGTGTCAATTATCTACGGTCAAAGTGAGGTGGGAACGGTTCAGCCGATCGCCCAACTGAGCCAGATGGTTCATGATCATGGCGCTTTATTTCATACCGATGCGGTGCAGGTGGCAGGGCGGCTAGCGATCGACGTGCAGCAACTCCCGATCGATCTGCTGTCTCTCTCTAGCCACAAACTCTATGGCCCGCAGGGAGCGGGAGCGCTCTATGTCCGTCCGGGTGTGGAATTAGTGCCGCTTTTGAGCGGAGGTGGGCAAGAATCAAAGCTGAGATCGGGCACTCAGGCGATGCCTGCGATCGCTGGGTTTGGCATAGCGGCTGAGTTGGCAGTTCAAGAAATGGCGATCGAAACGCCTCGCTTATTGCAGCTAAGAGAGCGGCTGTTTGATCTGCTTGCCGAGATAGCAGGTTTGGTGCCGACGGGCGATCGCTGGCATCGTCTGCCTCATCACCTCAGCTTTTCTCTGCACAATGCTGATGGAGAAACCCTCAACGGCAAGACGTTAGTGCGGCAAATGAATCTGGCAGGAATCGGCATTAGTGCGGGGTCTGCCTGTCATAGCGGCAAGCTAGTAGCGAGTCCGATTTTGGTTGCGATGGGCTATGGCGATCGTCTAGCCAAATCAGGAATTCGCCTCACTTTGGGTCGCGACACCACCCCAGCAGATATTGATTGGACTGCAATGGTTCTCAAACAAGTTCTGGCTCGACTCACGCCTCAGCCTGTTTTGTTAAATGTCTGATGAGAT